>JAQTMF010000009.1:0-6848 GCA_028714515.1 Chthoniobacteraceae bacterium
CGCTCCCTGTTGGCGAAGAAAGGCCATGGCTTCGATGCCATCCTCCACCAAATGGACGCGATTGCGGATTTTGGCCGCCTTGCGCGCCTCGGTTGTCAGATAAGCGTCTCCCGGCTCATCCTCAACCAAAAGGATTTCGATTGGTTTCCCTGCGAGTGGAAGATTGGGTATCACCTGCTTGGCTCCGTCGTAACTATTTCAGGTTTCAGAGGAATTGTAAAAAAGAATATACAACCTTTTCCAGGGGAAGATTCCACCCAAATCTCCCCCCCATGGCGCTCCACGATCCGCTTGCAGATGGCCAGCCCGATGCCCGTTCCCGGGTATTTCGCGCGGGTATGCAGCCGCTGGAAAATCACGAAAATGCGCTCGAAATACTCCGGATCGATGCCGATCCCGTTGTCGCTGACCGCGAAAAGCCACCCCGCGCCGTCGTCCGTCTTGCGCGCGCCCACGTGAATCAGAGGGGGCTCCTCGCCGTGGAACTTGATGCCATTGGCGATCAGGTTCTGGAAAAGCTGCCCCAAAAGAACCGGGTCGCACAGAATCGCGGGCAGGGAATCGTGCGTGACCACCGCCCCGTGCTCCTGGATCGTCATCGCCAGGTTTTGGAGCACCGACGCCAGGATCTCCTCCACATCCGTCATGGCAAACGGCCTGCTCTTGCTGCCCACGCGCGAATAGGCCAGCAAATCGCGGATAAGCTGCTGCATCCGGTTCACCCCTTCCGTAATGAAATGGACGATCGGCTCCGCCTCCGCGTCCAGCCGCGAGCGGTAGCGCTGGAGCAGCAGTTGAGTATACGCCGAAACAAGGCGCAGCGGCTCCTGGAGATCGTGCGAGGCTACATAAGCGAACTGCTCCAGCTCCTGGTTGGAGCGCCTCAACTCCGCGAGCAGCTTCTTGGAAGCCGACTCCGCCTGCTTGCGTTCGTCGATCTCCTCCTTCAGCAGCCCGTTGGTGTGCAGGAGCTGGCGCGTGCGCAAATGCACCTGTTCCTCCAGCAAATCCTGGTGGCTGCGCAGCGTCACCGCCATGTCATCGAAAGCCTGGGCCAATTGCTGAAGCTCCCGCGCCCCGCCCGGGAGCTGGGTGGGCGTCTCCCATTTCCCCTCCGCCAGCCGGCGCGAAGCCGCCGTCAGCCGCTTGACATGCCGGATCACCGAGAAATCCGCGAAAAACCAGGCGCACCCCAGCGCCGCGAGCGTGAAGGCCCCCAACCAGAAAAGATTGCGCAGAAAATCGGTGCGAACGGCTTGCAGCAACGTCTCCTTCGCCACCCCCACGGCGACAAAAAGGCCGTTATCCGAACCCGGCACCGGCGCGCAGAAATAGATTCGAGGCACCCCGTCCACTCCGATCGTGACGACCCCTTCGGTATTCTTGCTCTTCGAGGCCCGGCTCACGAAAGTCTCCCAATTCGGAGCGCGCTGCCCCACCCATTTCTGCGCATCCGGGGTGCGGGCCAGCTCCACCCCGTTGCGATCCAACACGGCGACCACGCCGGGGATACGCTGGTGGCCGGAAACGCAGGCCTGCAGCGCGTCCAGGTTGAGGGCCGCGTACACCGCGGCCGGGGGCTGCCCCGCCACCTGGCCGGGCAGGGGATACGATATTACCAGCGTCGGACGTTTCACCGTCTTGCTCTGCTGAAACGTGCCCACCGAGAAATCGCGGCGCTCCCGGAACCGCTCAAACCAGGGGCGTTCGCCGGGGCCGAAGAGCCCGGACGGAGGAATCGCGCTGGCAAGGTTGGATTCGCGCGATTCCGCCAGCCCGATGTTGAGATAATTGCTGGAATGGCGGAGCAACTCGGCAAACAGAGCGCTCGCCACCGGGCCATCCTTCTGGCGTACCGGCTCCGCGTAAGCCAGCGTGAAAAGAAGCTGCCGCGCCCCCTCCACCACCTGGCTGAGGTTTCCCGCCGCCGTCTCCGCCATCCGCCCGGCGTCCTCCTCCAGCGCCGCCAGCTTCCGGTTGCGGTCCTCCGCCGCCTGGTAAAGCAGTAAGCCGAACATCGGCACAATCGCCAGCAACACCACCAGCGTCAAACGCAGGCGAAGGCCGGTGTTGGAGAAAAAACCCATGGGGAAAACGTGCTAAGCTTAAGCCCTTTCTACGGTTTCCCCTTCCCGAAAGCCAGACCAACATTGATCTTCTTCGCAAATCGTCTATTCCTATACGACCATGCACTTCCCCCGTCATCTCTACGGTGCCCTGGGGCTCGCGGGCCTGTTGGCCCTCTCCGGCTGCGGCAAAAGGACCGCCGTACCGCCGCCCAAGCCCGTCCGCGCCGTCAGCGCCGCCCAGGCGATTCTCAAGGATATCCCCCTTTACCTCGACGAAATCGGCAACTGCACCGCCTACGAAGCCGTCGTCGTCCAGCCGCAAGTCTCCGGCGCGCTCACCGCCGTCCACTTCCAGGACGGAGCGGAAATCCGCAAGGGCGACCTCCTCTTCACCATCGACCCGCGCTACTGCCAGGCCTCGCTGGCCAAAGCCCAGGCCACCCTCGAATCCGACCGCGCCAAAGCCGCCTACGCCCAAGTGCAAGTCAAGCGCAACGCGGAACTGAGCAAAACCAAAGTCATCTCGGCCCAGGACTACGACAGCCTCGTCAGCACCGCCCAGGCCGCCCAAGCCACCGTCCAGGCAGACCAGGCCGCCGTCGACGAAGCCCGCCTCAACCTCGAATACTGCGAAATCCGCTCCCCCATCGACGGCCGCGCGGGCAAACGCAAAGTGGACATCGGCAACATCGTCAACGCCAACGCCACCGCGCTCCTCTCCATCCAGCGGCAAGACCCCGTCTACGTGGACTTCACCATCCCCGAGCGGGCCCTCTCCGACGTCCGCGCCTACCGGGAAAAAGGCACCCTTCAGGTGGAAATCCGCTTCGCCGACGACCCCAACAAACGCCGCCTGGGCTCCTTCGACTTCCTGGACAACGGCGTCCAGCAATCCTCCGGCACCGTCCGCGTGCGCGCCATGATCGACAACAAAGACCGCCTCTTCTGGCCGGGGCAATTCGTCAACGTCCGGCTGCTATTGGACGTCATCCCCCAGTCCGTCCTCGTGCCCTCCGACGCCGTGCAAATCGGCCAAAGCGGCCCCTTCGTCTTCGTCGTCAAGGCGGACTCCACCGTGGAACTGCGGAAAATCCAAGTAGGCCAGCGCCAGGAAGAGAACACCGCCGTCACCAAAGGCCTCGCCGTGGGCGAACCCGTCGTCGTCACCGGCCAGATCTCCCTCGCGCCCGGCGCGAAAGTCAAAGTCGTCCCGGACGGCGGAGGCAAGTAAGCCATGGCCAGCCTCTCCGACCCCTTCATCAAGCGGCCCGTCATGACGATGATGTGCACACTGTGCATCGTCGTCTTCGGCATCCTGGGCTTCCTGCGCCTGCCCGTCAACGACCTGCCCGCGGTCGATTTCCCCGTCATCTCCGTCTCCGTCAACTACCCCGGCGCGAGCCCCGACACCATGGCGCGCAACGTCGCCACCCCCCTGGAGCGCCAATTCATGCAAATCCCGGGGCTGGCGCTCGTCACCTCCCAAAGCGCCCAGGGCAACACCTCCATCACCCTGCAATTTGACCTAAGCAAAAGCGTCGATGCCGCCGCCACCGACGTCCAGGCCGCCATCAACCAGGCCACCTCCAGCCTGCCGCTCGACCTTCCCGCCCCCCCCGTCTTCACCAAATTCAACCCCAACGACCGGCCCGTCATCAACCTGGCCATGACCAGCGCCTCCCTCACCCAGGGGCAACTCTACGACTACGCCAGCAGCCAGGTCGCCCAGCGCATCAGCATCCTGCCCGGCGTGGCCAAAGTGGACATCTACGGCTCCAAAGCCGCCGTGCGCGTCAAAGTCGATCCCTCCCGGCTCTCCTCCCTCGGGCTCACCGTGGAAGACCTCTCCAAAGCCATCCAGGCCGGCACCAGCTACCAGGGAGCCGGGCAGTTCGACGGCTCCGGCCGCACCTTCCTGCTCCAGCCCCAGGGGCAGCTCGAAGACGCCGCCTCCTACGGCAGCCTCATCATCGGGAACAAAGAGGGCTCCCCCATCTACCTGCGCGACGTCGCCGAAGTCACCGACTCCGTCCAAGACGAGCGCATGTCGCGGCACTTCTGGATGCGCGGCGGCAGCGCCGCCGAAACCAACGTCGTCCTGGCCGTCTCCCGGCAGTCCGGCGCCAACGCCGTCGCCACCGCCCAGGGCGTCAAAGACCTGCTCCCCCTCTTCCACCGGGAACTGCCCGGCTCCATCCAGCTCGTCCCGATGATGGACCGCTCCATCACCATCGTAAACTCCGTCAACGACGTAAAAGAGACCCTCCTCATCGCCTTCGCCCTCGTCGTCATCGTCATCTTCCTCTTCCTGGGCCGGGCCACCGACACCTTGATCCCCGTCGTCGCCCTCCCGATGTCCATGCTCATCACCTTCCTGGCGATGTATCTGCTGGGCTACAGCATCGACAACCTCTCCCTGCTGGCATTGACCCTCTCCATCGGCTTCCTCGTAGACGACGCCATCGTCTTCCTGGAAAACGCCGTGCGCCGCATGGAAGCGGGGGAAACCGCCCTCGAAGCCGCCTTCCACGGAGCCAAGGAAATCAGCTTCACCATCCTCTCCATGACGCTCTCCCTGGCCGCCGTCTTCCTGCCCATGGTCTTCATGCCGGGCTTGATCGGGCGCACCTTCCAGGAATTCGCCATCACCATCATCATCGCCATCATCTCCTCCGGCATCGTCTCCCTCACCTTGACGCCCCTCATGTGCGCCCGGATGCTCGCGCGGCACGAAAGCGGGAAAAAGACGTGGCTGGAACTGCACACCCAGGCCATCCTGGGGAAAATCATCGCCGCCTACGGCCGCTCCCTGCACTTCTTCCTGCGGCATAAGTGGATCTCCGCCCTCGCGTGGGTCGCCTGCATGGCGGGCACCGTCATCCTCTTCAAAGCCGTCCCCAAATCCTTCCTGCCCGTCGGCGACAGCGGCACCATCCGCGCCACCTTCATGGCCCAGGAAGGGAGTTCCCCGGAGCGGATGCGCGACTACCAGTACGCCGTCGATAAAATCCTGCGCGAGAACCCCTACGTCGCCCTCTCCTACACCCTCTCCGGTCTCACCGGGCGGCTCCCCAGCCCCCAGGCGCGCATCCAGGCCTACCTCCTCCCCGCCAACGAGCGTCCCTCCATCGACGTCGTCATGGCGCAACTGGCCGCCAAGATCTACGAAATCCCCGGCATCCTCCCCCGCATGCAGGCCGACCCCGTCCTGCAAATCAGCACCGGCGCCACCTCCACCAGCCAGGGCAAATTCGCCTACGCCCTCAGCGGCATCAACCCCGCCGAAGTCAACGCCGCCGCCGGGAAACTGATGGAGAAACTGCGCACCTACCCCGGCTTCCTCTACGTCGACTCCGACCTCAAAACCCAGACCCCCAACCTGCAAATCGACATCCTGCGCGAACCGGCCGCCACCTACGGCGTCTCCGCCCAGGCCATCCTCACGGCCCTCAGCAGCGCCTACGCGCAGAACTACGTCTACCTCATCAAAAAATCGACCGACCAGTACCAGGTCATCATGGAAGTCAGCGACTCCTGGCGCACCAAGCCCGATAACCTGGAGAAACTCTACGTCAAAGCGAACGACGGCACGACCCTCGTCCCGCTGAAAGCCGTCGCCCGCTGGAAAGAAGTCGTCGGCCCGCAATCCGTCAACCACATCAACCAATTCCCCTCCGTCACCGTCTTCTTCAGCCTCGCCCCCGGCGCCGTGCTGGGCGACGCCACGAAATTCATCGAAGCGGCGGCCGCCGAAGTCCTCCCCTCCAGCATCCACGGCAGCCTGCAAGGCGAGGCCCTCGTCTTCAAGGAAACCATCACGAGCCTCTCCATCCTCATGATCTTCGCCGTCTTCGCGATGTATATCATCCTGGGCATCCTCTACGAGAGCTACGTCCACCCGCTCACCGTCCTCTCCGCCCTGCCCGTCGCCACCATCGGCGGCCTGGCCACCTTGTTCCTCTTCAACAAAGAAGCCTCCCTCTACGCCTTCGTCGGCATGTTCCTGCTCGTGGGCATCGTCAAGAAAAACGGCATCATGATGATCGACTTCGCCTTGCAGCGCATGGCCGACGGCCTCAACCGCGTGGACGCCGTCCACGAAGCCAGCGTCGAGCGCTTCCGCCCCATCGTCATGACCACCTTCGCCGCCCTCATGGGAGCCGTCCCCCTGGCCCTCGGCATGGGTGCCGACGGCAGCTCGCGCCAGCCGCTGGGCCTCATCATCGTGGGCGGCCTGATCGTCTCCCAACTCGTCACCCTCTATATTACCCCCGCGTTGTTCCTCTACTTCGAGGCATTCCAAGAGCGGGTGCTCGACCGATTCTCCTTCTTCCGTTCCCACCGCGCCACCCACGTCGCCATCGGGCACGACACCCCGGAGCCGGAGAAAGAATTGACGTCGGTATAGGCGGCCTATTCAATGCCTCTTGATCAGCCCAAAAGGTGAAATGATGAAAACAGAACAGCAGACAGATCGTCTTCGCAATCTTTCCGGAATCCCAAGGTTGAGCTTCCGTCTGATCCTGCGCGGATTTCTGGCGGGCGCGGTATTTAATATGATGGCGGCAACAATGACATTCGCGGCATCGCTGCAAGAAAATGAGGAGCTTGCGGCGCTTAAGAAACTGAAAATCGAAGCGGGAACCATCACCTCCGTGGAGCGGGACGCCTCCGATACCCTCACGGCTCCCGATGGCCACCAATTCAAGAACCTGCCGCCGCGGACCATCGTGAAGATGGTTCTCAACCCGGCAAAGGGCTCCAACATCAACGTCGAAA
>JAQTMF010000009.1:6858-32290 GCA_028714515.1 Chthoniobacteraceae bacterium
ATATGGCTGCCGGATCCCGGGAAGTGGAACGCCCGCTTCCTCGGCCTTGGCAACGGAGGGTCCGCCGGGCACATCGGCCTCGGTACTCTCGCCGGGCCGTTGCCTCACGGTTACGCCGTGGCCACAACGGATATGGGAACCGCGCCGAACGCCGACTCCGGGATCGGGAACCCGGAAGTCTGGAAGGATTTCGGCTTCCGCGCCACGCATCTCATGACGGTCGCCGCCAAACAAGTCGTCAAAGCATACTACGGCAAAGCCCCGGACTACTCCTACTTCAACGGCGGCTCCACGGGCGGCCAGCAAGCGCTCCAGGAAGCCCAGCGCTATCCCGACGACTACGACGGCATCTTTGCAAACATCCCGGCGCACTGCCGCACCCCCCTCCACGCCTATTTCCTGTGGAACGAGCAGATCTTCCACAAATGCCCGTTCACGGAAGCGCAGCAAAACAATATCATCGCCGCCGGGAACGAATACATGGCGTCCAGAGAAACGCCCGCGACCGCCGGGAAAATCGTCTCCGACCCGCGTTGCAACAGCAAAGACATCGAAGCCGTCGTCGGCCTCGCGATGCAAAAGGACCCGACCCTCACCAAAGAGCACGCCGAAGCCCTCCGGAAACTCTTCGACGGGCCGAGACACGCCATCACCGGCGAACGCATCTTCTGCGGCATCCCGTTTGGCAGCTCCTTCAACATCGCGCATGGAAACCTCTATCTCTTCAAATGGGTATTCGGCGCGAACAAGAACCTGATGGAAATCGACTTCGGGAAAGATATCGACACCTACACCGCCGCCCTCGGGCCATATCTCAACGCGGAGAACCCCGACCTGAGCCCCTTCGAAAAACGCGGCGGCAAGATCATCATGGCCGCCGGCTCCGCGGATTCCTGCGTACCCTACCACGCCTCGCTTGATTACTACGAACGGGTTGCCGAGCGTTTCGGAAGCATCGAAAAAGTTCAGTCGTTTCTCCGGTTCTACATCATCCCGGGAATGAGCCACGGCCCCGGGCCGGGCATCAACAAGCTGCCCAACATGCTGGACCTCGTCATCAACTGGCGGGAGAAAGGCATCGCCCCGGATAAGATCCAAGGCGAGCGCATCGTCGAAGGGAAAACAGAACTGGACATGCCGCTGTACCCGTATCCGGCCAAAACCGCCTGGGATGCCGGAACCGCCGCGTTCAAGTCCGTTGCCGGGCCGCGCGGAGGCGTCGATCGGGTCGCGGACCGGTTCCGTCCGGCCGCCGCTCAATAACGGCGCGCCGGTCTAGTGGGCTGTTGGCGAAATAGACAACAAAATCCAGCCAACGTGCTTGTCATCCCGAACGCAGTGAGGGACCTCGCAAATGTCTCAGCGCTTCCTCTTTTCCAGAGTCCTCAGGTCCGTTATGGATCCCTCGCAAGCTCGGGATGACCCGTTTGGAGACCGCGTTTCTTTTCACGCTTTCTGCCATGAACTTAGCTAACAGGACACTACTGGGCTGTTCACGAATTCACTAAAAGGAATGAGGAAACCAGGAAGCCAGGAAACAGAGTTCTGATTCCCCGGAAACTTCTCTTCTTCCTGGTTTCCTCATTCATCCCTGTCTTTCCCTCAGCGTCTTGAATTCGTGAACACGGTCTACCGTTCCGCCGTTCCGGCCGAGGCCGTCCAAAGGCTCATCCAGAGCAGGCCATACCCGGCGAGGGCGATAAAGATCCCCACGCTCAGGAACCGGAAATTTTGCGTCACGAGGTAGACCAGCACAACGGAACCCGCGCCCAGGGCCGCCATGCGCGCCATGCGGCGCGTGGCGAGGTCCATATCCGAGGCGATCACCGGCAGCGCGGCAGCGGCGATGCCCAGCAGCAGAACCAGCCAGCCGAGCCCATGCGGGAGATCGCCGCCCGCAACGGAAACCGTCGGCGTCTGGATCTCCAGCCCCTGCGGAAGCTGCGGCATTCCCGGCATCCCGGGCATCTTCTGCTGCAAGACGCCCATCTGGTTCGCCATTTGTCCCGCCAGATGGTGGAGTTCCTCGCCGGGATTGATGCGGAGCCAGGGGAGGAAAAACCCGATCAACACCAGCCCCGCTCCGATCCACGCAAGACGCTGGCGGGGCGTGCTCCGGGGCATACGAGGGGCGGTCGTGGACCCCAAGGCATTCAGCAACTCCGCGCTCTCCTCCGCCGTGATTTTCCCGGCGTCCAGCATCGACAGCACCTTCTCCCGCTCCTCCTTCAGCGTTTCCGTGGGCGGTTCCACCGCCGACGGCTGGCTCATCGCCAGCGTCGCCACGGGGTAAGCCAGCAGCGCCAAAATCAAGAGCGCCAGCGTGCCAAGAAACGGATAGCCGAACCCTTTCATCGCGCAAAGCGACACGGCAAAAGCGAGGAAAAGATGGAGCGGCGACAGCCAGGCCCGCGCCCCCTCGGCCCCCGGCGCCCGCTCCTTTTCAGAGCAGTAGCCGCCCATCCAGGCCTGGTAGAGTTTGACCGCGAGCGGAACGCCGAACAAGACGCCCAGCCCGCTGCAAAGGGCGATGAACAACGCCTCCTGGTCCGGCCTATGTTCGACATTGTGGAGTTCGATGGCTCGATAAAAGCCAACCCCCGCCGCCGCGAGCACCGTCCCCACGGAAAGGAGATAAGCGCGTTCCCGGCCCAAGCCGCATTTCTGGCGGAAAAACACCATGCCGCGAAAAGCGAGCGCCGCGGCCACGCAGAGGCCCGCGAAGAGCAAGAACAGGAATTGAGGATCTTTGTAAAAGGGGTCGTAGGATTCCATAGTTTCCGAGGTCTATTTATCCGGGAATCAAGAGGATCGGCAGATGCGTGTGCCGGGAAACGCGCGGGGCGACACTGCCGCTCCAAAAGGCGTCCAGACCCGCCCGGGCCGAGGTCCCCATGATGATCAAATCCGCCCCCGCGCTTTGCGCCTCCTTGGTGATGAGCTTCGTGGCGTCGCCGCGCCGGACATGCGCCGTGGCGGGCGTCCCCTCGGCCCGGAGCCGGGCAAGCATCTCGTTGGCGTATTTCCCGGCGTCCTCGTGGGCGATATCCAGCATCTCCTGTGTCGTGGCGGGCAGCAGGATGCGCGAAGTCGTCTCGGCCCCCGTCAGCGTGTCGAGCGTCGGGACAATCACGAGCAACTGCACACTCCGTCCGCAAGCCCGGGCCAGCGACGCGGCGGCGGGAAGCGCGGCCTCGCGGATTTCCGTCCCATCCAGGGGCACCAGGAAGGCCCCCTCCTGCGGCACCGGCACGGGGCCGCTTTCCTGCGGCCGCACGAGCAGCACGGGAACGCCCGAAGCCACCACCTGCTGGGCGATGGAGCCAAAGAGCAGGTTCTTGATGCCGCTGCGCCCATGGGTGCACATCATCACGAGGTCGGATTCAAACTCATGCGCATGATCCACAATCGAGCGCGCCACATCGGCGATGGCGGTCGTGTGGACATGCATTTCCACCGGCACCTCCGGCGGGAAACAGCGGGCGCGCACCCCTTCCAGGTAAGTCTCCGCCTCGGCCGCTTCCGAAAGATGCGGCTCGCCGTGCACCTGCTTGGGCGCGTTGCGTTCGATAACGTGGACGAGCGTCACCCCGGCCTGCAACTTCTGCGCGAGGTGGGCGGCGGTGGGCAGGATAGCTTCGGAAAGGCGCGACCCGTCCAGTGGGATAATGAGGCGCTTGAACATGGGCGGCTAGGGAGCGGTAAAAGTCTGATACAGCAGGAAGACGTTGAGCGCGATAATAATCGCCGCGACAGCGGAGGCCAGGGCCGTGGTGGCCCGGTGGTTGACAAGGTGGCCCATCAAATCCGTGCGCCGGGTGAAAAGGATCAGCGGAACCAGCGCGAAGGGAAGGCCGAAGCTGAGCACCACCTGGCTTAAAATGAGCGTCCGGGTCGGGTCGAACCCCCAGGCGATAACGGCCAGCGAAGGGATGATCGTGATCGCCCGGCGCAGCCAGATGGGGATCTGTCTGCGCATAAACCCCTGCATCACGACCTGCCCCGCCATCGTCCCGACCGAAGCCGAGGAAAGCCCCGAGGCCAGCAGCGAAACGGCGAACACCCAGCCCGACGCCTTGCCCAGCAGCGGCTCCAGCGTATGGTGCGCCTCCTCCAGAGTCCCCACCTGCGTCAGCCCGCTTTTGAAAAACGTCGAGGCGGCCATGACCAGCATCGCGGCATTCACCAGCCCCGCGATCCCCATCGCGATGGAGACATCCACCAATTCAAACCGGAACAGGCGGCTGGCCCGCTTGGGATCGCGCGTGATGATCCGGTTCTGCGTCAGCGCCGAGTGCAGGAAAATCACGTGCGGCATCACCGTCGCGCCCAGGATGCCCGTCGCCAGCAGCACGGCGTCGCGCGGCAGCCGGGGGACCACGGCGTGGAAAGCCACCTGACCCCAATCCGGCGGGCTGAACCAGGTTTCCAGCAAATAAGAGACCGCGATCACCCCCACGAGCACGCCGATCACCGCCTCGATCTTGCGAAACCCGCGCACCTCCAGGCCCAGAATCAGAAACGTGACAACGGCGGTGAGAAGCGCGGAAGGCAGCAGAGCCAGCCCGAAAAGCAGGTTGAAGCCGATCGCCGCGCCCACGAACTCCGCCAGGTCCGTCGCCATCGCCACGATCTCCATGAGCACCCACATCCCCCAGACGACCGGGCGGGGAAATTCGTTCCGGCAATGCTCGGCCAGATTCGTGCCCGTGGCGATCCCGAGCTTGGCCGAGAGCGCCTGGACAAGCAGGGCCATCAGGTTGCTGGCGACCACGACCCACAGCAGCACATAGCCAAACTGCGCCCCGGCCTGGATATTCGTCGCGAAATTACCCGGGTCAATATAGGCGACGCACGCGATAAAAGCGGGCCCCAGGAAAGGCAGGATGCGGCCCAGCCCCCCCTTGCGGCTTTGCCCCTCCAGGACATCCATCGCGGCCTGAACCGTGGGGGCATCCCCCGGCTTGATGCCTTCCGCGGACGCCTCCATCCCGCTGGAACCCTGCCGCGGAGGCGTGAATTGAGACATGCCCCCTTTATTTGGTCCACCCGATATTTTGTCAACACGGAATCGGTTTGGAATCAGGCTCCGCCCGCCGGCTCCGCTAAACCCAGCGGATCTCGGTATTCTTGAGCCAGTGGCGGTCGTCGCTCTCGGGGTAATCCAGCGTATAGTGCAGCCCCCGGCTCTCCTTGCGCAGCAAAGCGCAATCGACAATCAGCGCCGCGACAGTGGCCAGGTTGCGCAACTCCAGCAAGTCGGTGTTGAGCTTGAAGTCCCAGTAAAACTCCTGGATCTCCCGCAGCAGATTCCTCAACCGCGTGCTCGCGCGCTTGAGCCGCTTGTCGGTGCGGACAATCCCGACGTAATCCCACATCAGCCGCCGGATCTCGTCCCAGTTGTGGTAAATCACCACCATCTCGTCCACATCGTGGGCGTCGCCGCTGATCCACTCGGGCGGCGTCAACTCATGCAGCGGCTTGCCGTTGAGCGGCAAATCCTTCAAAACGTGCTGGATGGCCCGGTGCGCGATCACAACGGCTTCCAGCAGCGAATTGCTGGCGAGGCGATTCGCCCCGTGCAGCCCCGTGCACGCCACTTCGCCCACCGCGTACAGCCCGCGCAAGCTCGTCGCGCCATTGTTATCCGTCAGCACGCCGCCGCATTGGTAGTGCGCGGCGGGAACAACCGGGATCGGGTCCTTCGTAATATCCAGGCCCAGCTTCAGGCAGTTCTCGTAAATATTGGGGAAGCGTTCGCGCACGAACTCCGCGGGCTTGTGCGTGATGTCCAGGTAAACGCACGGCGCGCCGGTCCGCTTCATCTCCGCGTCGATGGCGCGGGCCACGATATCGCGCGGAGCCAGCGCCCCGAGCTTGTGATAGCGCCCCATGAACTCATGGCCCTTCGCGTCCACGAGCTTGCCGCCCTCGCCGCGGACCGCCTCGCTGATCAGGTAACTCCGCCCGGCGGGGTGATAGAGGCAGGTGGGGTGGAACTGCACAAACTCCATGTTGGCGATGGTCGCCCCCGCGCGCCACGCCATGGCCATCCCGTCGCCGGTGGCCACATTCGGGTTCGTCGTATAAAGATAGACCTTGCCGCAGCCGCCGGTGGCGAGAATGAGGCGGTCGGTGCGGAACGTCTCGACGACGCCGGTCGATTCATCCAAAACGTAAGCCCCCACGCAGCGGTCTTCGGTGACAAAGCCCAGCTTGCCCGTGGTGATGAGATCCACGGCCATGTGGTTTTCGAGCAGCTCGATGTTGGGCGTGGTCTGCGCGGCGCGGAGCAGCGATTGCTCGATCTCGCGTCCCGTGGCGTCGCGGGCGTGCAGGATGCGGCGCTTGGAGTGGCCGCCCTCGCGCCCGAGGTCCAGCTCGCTCTCGCCGCTTTCCAAGTCGCGCTCGTCAAAATGAACGCCCAGCTCCATCAACTCCTGGATGCGCGCTGGCCCTTCCGTGACGATGGTCCGCACAACCGCCTCATTGCAGAGCCCGGCCCCGGCGGTGAGCGTATCGCGCACGTGGAGATCGAACGAATCCTCCCCGCTGGTGACGCACGCCACGCCCCCCTGGGCCTGGGCGGTATTGCTGTCTTCCCCCGCGCGTTTGGTGATAAGGGCCACGGTGCCATGGCGGGCCGCTTTGAGCGCGAAGCTCAAGCCCGCGATGCCGCTGCCCAGGACGACGAAATCGTATGTCTTCATTTGGAAAGGTTGATCTCCACGTTGTCGATAAGCCGGGTCTTGCCGAAGCGGACAGCCACGGCGAGGAGAATGCGGCGGGTGGAGGCGGCGGGGGGAGCGAGCGTCTCGGCATCGACGGCTTCCACATAATCGATGCGCGCGAGCGGCGCGGTTTCGATCGTTTTGACGACGTCCGCCCGGAGCCGGGCCGGAGTCACGCCGCGCTTTTTCGCGGCGGCCCTGGCTTCCCTCAGCGCGCGGTGAAGCACCGGCGCTTGCGCCCGCTGGGGCTTGGTGAGGAAGCGGTTGCGGGAACTCATCGCCAGGCCGTCCGCCTCGCGGAAAATCTCGGCTCCGACGAGCTGGATCTGGAAATGGAGATCGCGCACCATCCGGCGCAGAACGGCGAGCTGCTGCGCGTCCTTCTTGCCGAACACGGCGATATCGGGCGCGAAGACGTGGAAGAGCTTGGAGACAACCGTGCAAACCCCGCGGAAATGCCCCGGGCGGGCCGCGCCGCAGAGCCCCGTCGAAAGGCTCGACTCGTCCACCCACGTGGAATGGTCGGGCGCGTAAAACGTCTCCGCGTTGGGCAGAAAGAGCAGATCGACCCCGGCGGCGCGGCATTTGGCGGTGTCTTGCGCGACGGGGCGGGGATAGCGCGAGTAATCCTCCTTGGGCCCGAACTGCGTCGGGTTCACGAAGACGCTCACGGCCACCGTGCCCTTGGGCCCGGCCAGCGCGCGCGCTTTCTGGATGAGAGAGAGATGCCCTTCGTGGAGAGCCCCCATGGTTGGCACCAGGACAAGGGGACGGGGAACGCTGCGGCAGACGCGCGCGGCGGCGGAAGACGTGCGGAGAATTTTCACTTCAGCCGCAGACCGTAACCTTTTTGTGACAGAAGGGAAAAGGCATTTTTAGCCGCCGCGGGTACATAAAAAGGCGCGGAACTTCGCAATTCCGCGCTTTTTTTTGGGCAAAATGGCTACTTTTTCGCGGCCGGATCGAACTTAAAGCTCCAACGGACTTCCGTCCGTTTGCCCGCCACTTTCGCGCCGACAAAGACGGTGTATTCCTTGTCCCGCAGCGGTCGGGTGGTCGGCTGGTAGCTGACGGTCTGGGTCGCTTCGTCGTATTGGGCCGGGACGGGGCCGAATCCGCTGATGCGCATGGTCACGCTGCCGGGCTCGATGGTGCCGAGGCTGGTGAGGACGGCTTGGATGCGCGGCTTGGGATCGGAGACGGTGGCGCCTTCCGCGGGCTTGGCGTTGAGCGCCGGGTTGGCGGCGGGCGTTTGGGAGACGACCGGGGCGCTGACGCTTGCGGCCGTGCCCAGGCCCATGCCGCCGCCGATCATTCCCAGGGCGTCGTGGAAGATTTTCGGTTTGGCGACTTCGACGGCGTACCGCCCGATCAGGATGGGGTCGGCCGAAAAGCCGATCCGTTGCCCGTAGACGGTGAAGGCCGCCTCGTAACCGGCTTTTTTCACGACGTCGAGCACCTGCGGGGTGTGCAGCCCGTAGGGATAGCTGAAGGTGGAGACTTTGATGCCGAGCTGTTTCTCGATGACGCTCTTGGAATCGACGACTTCTTTGTTCAGCCAGGCGTCATACCCCATGCGCTGGACTTCTTCGGCGGCCTGTTTGCTGAAAACGGGCGTTTTGCCGCGCAGATTTTGATGGGTGTAGCTGTGGCTGCCGATTTCCACGCCCGCGTCGCGCATTTCGGCGAGCTGGTCCCAGGTGATCGACTTGCCTGCGCCGCCGATGAACTGGACGTAGACGAACATCGTGAAGGGGTAGTCGAATTTTTTGAGGATCGGCCAGCCGACTTCGTAGGCGGAGGTGTAGCCGTCGTCGATGGTGATGAGCGCGCTTTTTTCGGGGATGGTCTTTTCGTCCCGTTTCCACGCCAGGAAGTCCTGCATGGAGATCACGGTGAAGCCGTTGTCTTTGATGGCTTGCAGTTCCTGCTCGAATTCCTCGGGCGAGACGGAGTAGGGGCCGCCCGCTTTGCCTTCGAACCGGTGGTAGCAGAGCACGATGACGTTGGCGCTGTGGTTGGCGGTCGGCTTGGGCGTCGGCGTGGCGGTCGGTTTGGGCGTCGGCGCGGCGGTGGGGGTGGGCGTGACGGCGGCGGCGGCCTCTTTGGAGGCGCGATGGAAGAGGGGCTTGATTTTGTCGCAGCCGGTAAAGAGCGCGGCGGCGAGGGCGAGGGCGGTCAGGGCGAGGCGGAATTTCATGGAAACGGGTGAACGGTGAATGTGCGTTTGAAGTTACAGTATTTTGCCGGATGGCAAATGGCATTTTTTACAAATCCCCCGATGGGCGCGCCGGGGCGGGCGGCCCGGCGTGTAACTTGTCTGGAAATCCGGCCGCGCGGATGCTTTAGTAGCGGAAACAATGGACGCCCATTTGCCTCAAATCGTCAGCGAGTTGCTCGATTCCTACCGCAACGTCGGCGGAATCAATAATATCGACGGCTCCAATCTGCCGTCGAAACGCGCGATGGCCGTTCTCTGTGCCGATTTGCTGCAAATCCTCTTTCCCGGGTTTCACGACCAGGAGGTGGTGCATTCGGGGGAGCTGGTGCGCTCGACGGGCAGCCGCGTGGAGTCGTTTTTCCGCCGCTTGAATAACGAGGTCTGCAAGAGTCTGCGGCTTTCGCGGCCGGATTGCACGGAGCAGGAGGCGAAGGCGGTGGTTCTGCATATGCTCAAAAGCCTGCCGGTGATCCGGGAGGTGCTCTGGAGCGATGTGGAGGCGGCGTTCGAGGGGGACCCGGCTTCGGTGAGTTTTGATGAGATTATCCTGGCTTACCCGTGCCTGGAGGCGATCGCCATCCAGCGTTGCGCCCACACGCTTTACCGGCAAAAAGTGCCGCTCATCCCGCGCATGATGACGGAGTGGGCCCATTCGCGCACGGGTATCGACATCCACCCCGGCGCGCACATCGGCACGCATTTTTTTATCGACCACGGCACCGGCGTCGTCATCGGGGAGACCTGCGTGATCGGCTCCCATGTAAAGCTCTACCATGGAGTGACCCTTGGGGCGAAGAGCTTCCAGAAGGATGAGGAGGGCCGCATCCTGAAGGGCGGCAAGCGGCATCCCAACGTGGAAAATAATGTGACGATTTATCCGAACAGTACGGTGTTGGGAGGCGAAACGGTGATAGGTGAGAACTCGACCATCGGCGGCAATGTTTTCTTGCAACACAGCGTTCCTTCGAACTCGCTCGTGTATTACGAGGAGACGCAGCTCAAAATCATGCCCAAGAAGAAGCGGGAATCCATCAGTGTTCCCGGTGGCTCGGCTGTGCTTTCCGGCCGCGCTGCCGCTCCGAAAGGCGGGTTAGAACCATGGTGCGACTGGTCCATTTAGTCAAAAGCATGGTGGGAGGGGTGGTGGCGCCCTTGTTCTCCCGTCAGGCCGACCCGCGCCGGGGGAACCTGGGACCGGCGGAGGGGCGCACGACGCCGCCCGCGTTGCCGCAGGAGGAATTTACGGAGGCCGTCCTGGAGGCGAGCGCCCGCCAGTTGTTGACGGCCGTGGGCTGCCGCGCGCTGGCCCGGATGGTGCGTGTCCGCTGGAACCGGCGGTTGCGGACGACGGCGGGCCTGGCGAATTACGCGCACTGGACGATCTCGCTGAACCCGAAGGTGGTTCCGTTCGGGATGGAGGAGGTGGACCGGACGCTGCGGCACGAGTTGGCGCATTTGCTGGCCCGGTACCGGGCGGGAAGGCGGCGTATCCAGCCGCACGGGGCGGAGTGGCGCCAGGCGTGCACGGATCTGGGGCTGGATGGGGAGAAGCGCTGCCATGAGCTGCCGCTGCCGCGCCGGTGTGTTTCGCGCAAGGTGATTTACCGCTGCCGCCATTGCCATGCGGAGGTGCGGCGGGTGCGGCCGTTCCGCCGCGCCGTGGCGTGCCTGAAGTGCTGCCGCGCTTTTAACCGGGGACGCTATGACGAGCGCTACCGCTTTGAGCTGATTTCCCGGCAGGGGTAGGTGACGGTCGGGGGGGCGTTTGCGGAGGCGCATTTTGACAGGGAATGCGCGGGAAGCTGGAGCTTCCAAGACACTGGCGTCCCCAAGCTGGAGCTTGGGAACGAGAACAAAGCACCGTTGCTCTGTTTTGCTGTGCTTCTCCTACCGGCGGGCGTTTTGAAAATGCCGGGTGCCGCGTTCCATTCACCCGTTGCGAAGCTGGAGCTTCGAAGACAAGGGCATTACCAATCTGGAGATTGGTAACGAGAACAAAACCGAGACCTTCGGTCTTCGCTACCGCCTTTCCATTGCCGCGGCTTTGCAGGCTTGGAGGTCGAGCTTGCCGTTGGCCATGACGGGGATGAGGGGGACGCGTTTGACGATTTTCGGGATCCACAGGGCCGGGACGCCCCGCTCCAGCAATTGGCTCCGAAGCGCGCCGAGGTCGATTTCCACGGTGCTCAAGAGGACGATGGCTTCGCCTTTCGCGGCGTTGGGGATGCCGACGATGCAGAGGCTGCGCGTGTCTTCGTTGCCGGTGCCGAGCGCTTCCTGGATTTTGACTTCCAATGCTTCGTGCGGGACCATTTCGCCGCCGATTTTGGAGAATCGCGCGACGCGCCCTTCGATGTAGAGGAATCCGTCTTCGTCGAACCGCGCCAAGTCGCCCGTTTTGAACCACTTATCTTGCAATACTTCGGCGGTTCGCCCCGGGTCGTTGAGGTAGCCTTCGAAGATGTTCGCGCCTTTGACCCAGAGCATGCCGGTTTCGTGGCAGGAGAGGATGCGGCCGGTTTCGGGGTCACGGATCTGCGCGGCGATGCCGGGGGCGAGTTTGCCGACGGAGCCGGGTCGCGAGGAGGGTTGCACTTCGTCGTCGGCTTTGGATTTGGGCGGTTCGGGGAGGTTGACGGAGACGACGGGCGAGGTTTCGGTGAGCCCGTAGCCTTCCAGCACTTCTTTGCCGAATTTCTCGCGGAAGGCGTTGGCCACGTCGCGGGGGAGTTTTTCCGCGCCCGCGACGACGAGGCTGGCAGAGGCGAGTTGCTCGGGCCGGGCTTTGCGCAGGTAGCCGCGCAGGAAGGTGGGGGTGGCGACGATGAGCGTGATTTTGTGTTTGTGGATCAGCTCGGCGGTTTTCTCCGCGTCCAGGGGGTTCGGATACGTGACCATTTTGATGCGCTCGATGAGCGGATACCAGAGGGTGACGGTGCAGCCGAAGGAGTGGAAGAAGGGGAGCGAGGCGAGGATGCTGTCGCTCGGGGAGAGGTTCAATAGCTCGGCGAACTGGGAGACGTTGGCGAGCAGGTTGCGGTGGGTCAGGACGACGCCTTTGGGGTCGCCGCCGGAACCGCTGGTGAAGAGGACGGCGGCTTCCTTTTCGTCGCCTTGCCGCGGGATGCGCAGGATGCGGGCGAGGAGCCGCCAGGGGGTGACGGCCACCACGGCGCGCCAGAAGAGGATGCGCGGGCGCAGCGGGGGGAGGATTTCCTCCAGCAAGAGCAGGTGGGGCGGCAGGGGGAGATCGCCGAAGCGTTTCAACACCGGCCCGGCCGTGACGAGGTCTTCCATGCCGCCGGTGCGGATGGCCGAGGCCATGGCCGCGCCGCCGGCGGTGAAGTTGAGGTTGACGGGCACTTTGTCGGCCAGCATGACGGCGAGGTTGGCGATCACGGCGGCGCGCCCCGGCGGCAGCATGATGGCGATGCGCTTGAGCGGGCAGCGGGCGGCGATTTGCCGGGAGAGGACGACGGCGGCCGCGAGGACCATTCCCCGGCTCATGCGCGAGCCGTCCATGCCGTCGACCACGACGATTTCGAATTGATGGTGCTTCAAGCCCCGCAGGCAGGCGAGGGCGAGGTGGCCGTGGAGGAGGGGGCGCTGCTGGTAGGCGGCTTCGCCCAGTTCCAGCATCCGCTGGCGCAGGAGGGCGATGCCCGCGCGGTCGTGGGCCATCGCTTCGCCAAAGTGGACGGTGACGGGGTAGGGAATGCGCCGGGGGAGTTTTCGGAAGAACCGCCCTCCCTGGAAGGAGAAGATGGAGCCCCAGAGCTGGTCCAGCCAGACGGGGACGATGGGGCACTCGGCGGCGTGCGCGATCAGTTCGTACCCGCGCCGCAGCCGCAGCAGCATGCCGGTGCGCGAAAGCTCGCCCTCCGGGAAGATGCAGACGATTTCGCCCGCCTGGATGCACGCGGTGGCTTTGCGCAGGGCGTCTTTGGCCTTGCGCGAGGAGATGGGGATGGCCCCCAGGAGGCGGAAGACGGGGTGCAGGAAGAGGTTCCGGTAAATCGGCTCGTAGACGAGGAACCGGATGGGCCGGGGGCAGGCGGCCTGGAGGAGAATGGCGTCCACCCAACTGACGTGGTTGGGCACAAGGAGGCATCCGCCGGGCGGCAGGTCGCCGATTCCACGGACGTGGAGCCGGTAGACCGCGCGCACGAGGTGTTCAGCGATATTTAGCAGCTTGCTCTTGCGGGGCATCGAAACCGGATGGTTTATCCGGTTAATCTCGCATGGTCTAGTCGAGAATACAGCGGGGAGTGTGCGCCGGATGCAGCTAAAGGTGGTGTGAAAACAGGAGGAATGAGGAAACCAGGAAGCCAGGAAACAGAGTTTTGATTCCCCGATAACTTCTCTTCTTCCTGGTTTCCTGGGGCGTGTTAACGCATTCAAACCAGAAGAAAAGAGAAACGTTGGAAATTTTAAACAGGATTGGCAGGATTTCTAAAGATGAACGGGATTTTGCTCAGATGCCGCAACAACGCCCCTTCATCTTATCCCGTAAATCCTCCTTAATCTTGTTAATCCTGTTAAAAATTCACGAGGTCCTAACCGACACGCTTGCCTGTAATTTCCCTTCCTGCCAATTCGTGAACACCGCCTCATTCTTTTTAGTGAATTCGTGAACACGAACTAAAACTCACACCACCTTTAATCGCACCCGTGCGCGCCGGTTCCGCAAAACGCATTTGCGTCCAGGCGATTGTGACCGTAGCATTTGCCTCCCTCCCTGATGAACGAATCCGGCAAAGTCGCACTCGCCACCGCGCTTTCGATGGCGGTGCACGTGAGTTTGTTTGGCCTCCTGGCGCTGATGCCGGGCGCTTCGGCCGTGCCCGCGCCGGAGCCGGAGCCGCCCTCCGATGCGCGGCCGCTGGAGGTGACGCTGGAGGTCCCGCCGGAGCCGTCCGCGCCTTCCGCCGAGGAACTCGCCACCGCGCCGCTGCCCCTGGCGGGGGGGATTCGCACGCAGATCGACCCGGAGAATCTCAAAAAAGCCGAGCGCGCGCCGGAGCACGCCACGGCGATCGCGGCGCACGATTCCGAGGCTTCCCAAGGGAAAGCGCCGGAGCCCGCGCCCGCCGCGACGCCCGCTTCCTCGCCGGACGGCGCCCCGGCGTTGACGGTCGCTCCGGCCGCCGAGGCGAAGGGGACGGAGCCCGGGATTGACGCGCTGGGCAATTACGGCAAGGCCGTCGGCAATGCCATCGGCGTTCGCTCCGAGTTTTACCGCCGGACGCAAAAGAACATCCTGGCCGTGGGGGAGGTGCGCCTGCAATTCACCCTCGACGCCCGGGGGGGGGTCTCCGCGATCAAAATTCTCTCTAATACTGCCGGACCCGCCAACGCCGTCTGCGCGGAGCGGGCCGTGCGCGAGGCGCATATCCCGCCCATCCCGCCCGAGCGGCTGGCCCAGGTCCCTGGCGGCCGCATGCAGATTGTGTATACCTTTACTATCTACCACCCATGATTGTCGCCTTCTCCATTGTGCAGTTCGTCGTCCACGGCGGATTCTTCATGTATTTGCTGCTCATTTGCTCCGTTGTCTCCGTGGCCACCATGATCCTGCGGGGCTGGGCGCTGCGGCGCGAGACGGTGATCCCGTCGTGGCTCTGGAACCGCATCGAGGCGTTGCAGCCGGGCGAAACCGGCCCCGCGCTGGACCGCCTGGGGCAGACCGTGCGCGCCGATTCCTCGCCGCTGGGGCGTATCACCGACGTGGCGCTCAATCACCTGGAATGGCCCCGCATGGAGAATATGGAGGCCGTGCAGACGCGCGCCCGGCATGAGGTGATCCGCATGGAGACGGGCCTCGTGGTCCTGGAGGTGATCGTCGGCATCGCGCCGCTGCTGGGGCTGCTGGGGGCTGTGTCGGGCCTCGTCGCCGTGTTCAGCACCATGGGGGCCAGCGAAAGCATCACCGACCCGCGCGGCATCGCCAAGGGGATCGCCGAGGCGCTCAATACCACCATCGCCGGGCTCGCCATCGCCATCCCGAGCCTGATCGCCTACTCGTATTTTTCCAAAAAAGTGGAGACGCTGAGCGTGGAGATGGAGTCGATCATCGGCGAATTCCTCGCCAAATGCTACTCGCGCAAACACCGGGGGCGGACGGTCGCGACCCCGGGTTCTTCCCCCGCCGCTCTTTCCTCGGCGGATGCCCGGCAGGAACACGGAGAGACGGTCCCATGAAGTTCTACGAGCGCAAGCGGCGGATGCCCGCGGTGATTATCGTCTCGCTGATCGACATCTTCGCCATCCTGCTCATTTTCGTCATCGTGACGTCCACCTTCCGCCGTCCGCAGGCGGCGGTGACGATCAAGCTGCCCGAATCCTCCTCCGGCGTGCCGCAGCCGCGCGCCGAGGCCCCGAACCTGGCGGAGTTGACCGTTTCGCCCGAGGGGGCGGTGACGCTGGACGGCGCGGAGGTGGCGCTGGAGGATTTGGCGGGAAAAATCCGGGCGATTGTCGAGGCGCAGAGGCCGTTCGCGCTCAAGGCCGACACCAAGGCTCCCTTTGGCGTGATCGTCCGCGTGCTCGACGCCTTGAAAGCGGGCGGAGTTTCGGGTAACTTACCTGCCTTCACCGAAACCATTAGGAAATAACACCGTGGAAATAGTCAAATATGGAACCCCGGTCCTCCGGGCCAAAGGCGTGCGCATTGAAACGATCACCGAGGAGATTCGGCAATTGGCGGACGCGATGATTGAAACAATGCACACGTCCAACGGCGTGGGACTGGCGGCGCAGCAAGTGGGGGCCGCCCTGCAACTGGCCGTGATCGACGTTTCCGGCGTGGACGACCGCCCCAGCGTGATGCGCATCGACGGCAAGGAGGTCAACGTGGACGACTGGATGCCGATGGCGCTGCTCAACCCCGTGCTGGAGTTGGGCAAGGAGAAGGAGACGGGAGTGGAAGGGTGCCTCAGTTTCCCGGACATCAGCGCCGATATCCGGCGTTCGGTGACGCTCAAGGCCAAGGGGACGCTCGTGGACGGCCGGGAGATCGAATTTGAAGCCGAAGGGTTCCTGGCCCGGGCGCTGCAACACGAGGTGGACCACCTCAACGGGATTCTTTTTATCGACCGGATGAACTCCGCCGCCAAGGCGGGGATCGCGGGACGGCTCAAGCGCCTGCAAAAGCGCGCTTTGGAAACAAGGTGAGACGGTAGGGATGGCACTCCGTGCCGGTATCTGTTTAGCCAGGAGGTAGGAAGCGCGAATCAAGAGAAAGAACCCCGAAGGGGTTCCAGACGTTAGCCGGTGGTTGAGGCGCGTCCACGCGCCGACACCACCGGAACAGGTTCGCAATGAAAATCACCCCGGAAGGGGTGGCAGCGGTTCTACCACCCCTTCCGGGGTGAGATAAACGTCTCAAGCATACCGGGGGTGTCGCTCCGCTCGACCCCCGGCTACCCTCTTTCAATCCTTTGGATTGATTTCTTTTTTGCGCGCTAAACAGATACCCGTGCCGTCCGCGCGCGTGGCTGCGTCAAAAGGGCTGCACGGAGTGCCGCCCCTACCGCGCCCAATCTCGCTAAAACAGCAGCTCGTCCAGCATGGTGAGGCTCATGCCCCAGAGGGCGCGGCCTCCCAGCGGGTAGCACGGGAGGATGTGCTTCGGGTCGCGCGGGTGGGGCATGGTGGTGCGGTTGGCCCGGTTCAGGAAAAAGCCGAGCGATACCCAGCAGGTGGTGGCCACTTCTTCGTTCTGCCGCAGGATCGCCGGGTGCACCAGTTCGTAGACGTAGGGGAAGATGCTCAATGGCAGGAATTGCTGGAGCGAGCGCGCCCGGATTTCCGAAAGCGCCCCGATGCGCCGCGCGCAGGCGTCCAGGCTGATTCCCAATTCTTCGCCGGTTTCGCGCACTGCCGCCCGCTCCGGGTTGGGGTCCGACGGTTCCAGCCGCCCGCCCGGGAAGCCGAGATGGCCGCTCCACGGGTCCCTCGGGTCCTCGGCCCGCCGGATGACGAGGATCTCTTGTTTCCGGCCCGCTCCGTATTCCCTCAAAATGAGGGCCACGGCCGCGTGCCGCAGGCCGTCGGATTCCGGCAGGAAGCGGGGGGTGTGCCGGGAAAGTTTATCCCGGATGCGGGCGAGGTTGAGCGGAAGTGGTTCGGAAGACGGCGTCGGTGTCGGCATCGGTTTGGCAGAAGATTTCACGAATGACATCGGATGACTACCCCATTTCAGGCGGATTTGGTGCGACATTGCCCGCGATGACGCGAAAGAGTTGACCCGCGCCCCGGGGATTCGCTACTTTCAACGCGCTTTTCACAAGATAGAGCTTACCCCCGGATGCCAAAACTGGAAATTCCCCGCAAGGCCGTCTATCGGCTGTCGTTGTACTACCGCGCTCTTCAGCGGTTGAAGGCGAACGCCGTGGAGACGGTCTCGTCGGCCGCGCTTTCGAAGGCGGCGGGGGTGAAGCCGACGCAGTTGCGCAAGGACTTGGCCTACTTTGGCCAGCTCGGCACGCGGGGCCTGGGTTACAGTGTTTCGCATTTGACGCAGACGCTGATGGAGGCGCTGGGTACGGCGCGGTTGCAGCCGGTGGTGTTGATTGGCGCGGGGCATCTCGGTTCGGCGCTGGTGCGCTACCGGGGGTTTGAAAAGGAGGGCTTTGAGATCGTGGCCGCGTTTGACGCGGACCCGGAGCGCGCCCAGGATGTGGCGCTGGGCCTGCCGGTGCTGCCGATGGAGGCGCTGCGGGATTTCGTGCGCGAACGGCAGGTGAAGCTGGCCATTTTGACGGTCCCCGCGACGGTCGCCCAGGAGGTCAGCAATGAGTTGGTGCAATGCGGGATCCAGGCGATTTTGAATTTCGCGCCGACGATTTTGCAGGTGCCCGACGGGGTGGTGGTGAACAACGTGGACCTGGCCATCGAGTTGGAGAACCTTAGCTATTTCATCCGATGAAGGGGCTTTGATGGATCTCTCCTTCGGCAATCCAGCGGCGGGTGCGTGGGCGTTACTGGGTATTCCGGCCATCCTGGCCATCCATTTTCTCCAGACGCGTTCGCGGCCGATCGCGGTGAGCACGCTTTTTCTGCTGGACCGGCTGGACCCGCGCAGCGCGGGCGGCCGCCGCTGGGACCGACTGCGCCAGTCGGTTCCGCTCTGGCTGCAGCTCATTTGCGTGCTCCTGCTCGCCTGGCTGCTCGCGCAGCCGCGCTTGCTTCGCCGCGATCCGGCGCAGACGGTGTTGGTATTGTTGGATAGCTCGGTCTCGATGCGGGCCTTTGAGAAGCCGTTGCGCGAGACGCTCCCGGGGCGTCTGCGGCTGCTGGAGCGCGGGGCGGCGCGGACGGAGTGGATGCTTTTGGAGACGGACCCGGCGGCGCAGCGGCTCTACGCCGGGGCGCGTCTGGAGGGGGTGACCGCCGCGCTGGCGCAGTGGCGGCCCCGGCTCGGCACGCACGATTTCCAGCCCGCGCTGCGCGCCGGCCTGACGCTTCTCAAGGGGCGGGGCGTGTTGGTTTTCGTGACCGACCGGCCCGTGCCGGTTCCGCCCGGGGTCGAGCTGCTGGCCGTGGGGCGCCCGCTGGAGAACGCGGGGTTTTCCGGCGTTCGCGTGACGGACGAGGGCTGGGAGGCGCTGGTGCGCAACTTCGGGGCCGCGCCGCAGCGCCGGGCGTGGCACTTGGAGGACCGCGCGGGCAACCGGCTGGGCGAAGACCGCGCTTTGCTGCTGCCGCCCGGCGGTTCGGAGACGCTCAAGGGGACGTTCGCCCAGGCGGCGCTGCGGATCGTGCTGGACGCCGACGGGTTCGCGATGGACGACGCATTGCCGCTCGTGCGGCCGCGGGCGAAGCGGCTCCGCGTGGCGGTGGAGGGGAACGCCGAGCCTTTGAAGGGGTGGCTGGAAGCGTTTTTACGTTCCGAACCGGCTTTGGAACGGGGAGGGAACGGCCTTCCGGGCTTGCGTATCGGGAGCTTTGATCCGGCTGCCCCGGCCGCCGCCACTGTCGCCGCAAAGCCTGCCGTGGCGCCGGTTCCCGGGGTTCTCTTTGCCGCCGCGGCGGGGGAGCCTTCCGGGTTGCAGACGGGGGAGATCGTGGCGGAGAAAGATCCGCTTTCCGCCGGGCTGACCTGGGCGGGCTTGCTGGTTCCCGCCGGAGCGCCCGCGTTGACGCCGGGGGCGGGCGACACCGTGCTGCTGTGGCAGGGAGACCGGCCGCTGCTGGTCCGGCGCGGGGCGGATCTTCTCGTTGCTTTTGATTTCGCCCATTCCAACGCCGCGCGGCTCCCCGCGTTTGTCCTTTTGCTGCATCGCTTTGTGGAGGCCGTGCGCGCGGCGGCGCCGGGGCCGGAGTCCGCCAATTTTGAAACCAACCAATCCTTCGCGCTCGCGGGAGCCGCTGATGGGGGCTTGCGGCGCGCGCCGGTGGAGCCGGGCTTTTTCGAGGCGGGCGAGGGGGATGCCAAGCTGACGGGCGCGGCCCATTTCGCCGATCCGCGCGAGTCGGATTTTCAGGACGCCGCTTCGGTGGACCGCGTGGAGGGGGCGGCGAAGGCGCGCCGGGAGCGCTCTTCGCGGCAGGACCCGCTGACGCCGCTTTGGGTGCTTTTGCTCGGGGGGCTGCTGGCGGCCAACTGGATCATCACGGAGAGGAGGGCCGCGTAGCCATGCATCTTGCCGCTCCCGAATGGTTGCTGCTTTTCCCGGTGCTGGCGCTGGCGGCGTGGCGCTGGCGGGCTCTGCGCGCGCCGTTGCGCGTGGTGTGCCTGGTTTTGCTGATCTGCTTTGCCGCCCGGCCGCAGGTGCAGCGCCACGGGCGCGGCCTGGATGTCTGGGTGCTGGCGGACCGTTCGGCTTCCGCCGCCGAGAGCGTGGGGACGCATCTCGCGGAATGGGAGCGGATTTTGGAGCGCTCCAAGGGCCCGGATGACCGCCTTTTTTGGGTCGATTACGCCACCGAGGCCTGCCTGCGCGAGGTGGGCGAATCGATCGGCAGCGCGGAGGCGACCAACACGGCGCTGGCGGCGAAATACGCGCTCTCGCAAATGCCCGGGGACCGCGCTTCGCGCTTGCTGGCGCTGAGCGACGGCTTTTCCACGGAGCCGCTGGAGGAACTCGCGGAACGGCTCCAGCGCCAGGGCGTCGCGCTCGATTACCGGCTGGCCAGCGAGGGGCTGCTGCGGGATTTCCGCGTCGAGGAGCTTTCCGCTCCGGCGCGCGTCCGGCCCAACGAGCCGCTCCTGGTTGAACTGCGTGTGCGGGGTCCCGGCTCGGAGGCGGTGCCGTTCACGCTTTTGCGCGACGATCAGCCGCTCGCGCAGGGGAAGGTGGATGTGCGCGGAGGCCGGGGCGTCGTCCGGTTCACGGATCGCGTGGCCGCGCCGGGCGGGCACCGGTACAGCGTTCGCATCGCGCCGGAGCGGGACGCGCACCCGGGCAACAATACGGCGGAGCGCTGGGTGGAGGTGGCGGGCGGCCCGCGGGTGTTGCTTGTGACTTCTTATACCGATGACCCGCTCGCGGCGGCGCTGCGGGCGCAGGGGGTGGATGTGGAGACGGCCCTGGAATGGAACCGCCTGGATGCCGGGCGCTTGCAGGGGGTGCGGGCCGTGATTCTTAACAATGTCCCTTCGTTCCGCCTGCCCAAGGCGTTCCTGGGGGCGCTCGATTTCTTTGTCCGCGCGCAGGGGAGCGGGCTTCTCATGGCCGGGGGCAAGGCGAGCTTTGCGTGCGGCGGCTACTTCGGCTCGCCCTTGGCCGATCTGCTCCCCGTCTCCATGGAGCTGCGGCAGGAACAGCGTAAATTCGCCACGGCGCTGGTGATTGAGATCGACCGCTCCGGCAGCATGGGGATGCAGACCCGCGACGGGACGCCGAAAATCCAGCTCGCCTCCGCCGGGGCGGCGCGGGCGGTGGAACTCCTCGGGCCGGGCGACCAGGTTTCCGTCGTGGCGGTGGATACGGAGCCGCACGAGATCGTCCCGCTTTGCCTCGTGGGCGGCGACGGCCCGGCGCTGGGGAACACCGTGCGCCGGATCACCAGCGCTGGCGGCGGCATCTGTGTCTATACGGCGCTGAAGGACGCCCGCGCGCGGCTGAAGCAGTCGCCTTCCGGCCAGCGCCACGTCATCGTTTTCGCCGATGCCAACGACGCCCTCCAGGAGGTGGGCGCTTACAAGGAGATCCTCGCGGAGATGCGCAAGGAGCAGATGACCGTCAGCGTGATCGGCATGGGGACGGATCACGACAGCGGCGCGGAGTTTCTGAAGGATGTGGCGGTGCGGGGCGACGGCCGGATCTTTTTTGCCGAGGACCCGGGCGAACTTCCCGGGCTCTTTGAGCAGGAGACGGTGGCCGTGGCGCGGTCGGCTTTTGTGGAGGAGCCGCCGCTCTTGAAGCCGCTGGCGGGCTGGGCCGAGCTGGCCGCGCGCCCGCTTCCCTGGCCCAAGAGCGTGGACGGCTTCAATTTGAGCTACCTGCGCCCCGGCGCGACGGCCGCCGCGGTGACGGCCGATGACGACGCCGCGCCGCTGGTGGCGTTCTGGCAGCGCGGGGCGGGTCGGGCCGCCGCCGTGACGTTCCCGCTGGGGGGCGATTTCTCGGGGCAGGTGCGCGCGTGGGCCGGGTATGGCGATTTCGTGCAGACGCTGGCGCGCTGGGCGATGGGCGACGCGACGGCTCCCGGGGTGGCGGTGCGCGCGGAGGTGGAGGGCGGGACGCTCTCGGCCGATCTTCTCTTTGACGCGGCGTGGGAAAAGCAACTTGCCCTGCGCGCGCCCCGGGTCGTGCTGGCGGGCAACGGCGGCAAGCCGGGCGGGGAACGGGCGCTGGTGTGGGAGCGGATGGAGCCGGGACGTTACCGCGTGAGCGCGGCGCTGGAGCCGGGCGAACTGGTGCGCGGCGCGGTGCAGATCGGCGCGACGGTGCTTCCCTTCGGGCCGTTGCAGGCGGGCTCGGGCGCGGAATGGGCGTTTGATCCCGCGCAACCGGCGGCGCTCTCGGCGGTTTCGCGGGCCAGCGGCGGTGTGGAGCGGCTGGAGTTGACCGGCGTTTGGAACGCGCCCCGCCCGCCGCAGTATGGCGATGTGCGGCATTGGATTTTGCCCGTCGTGCTGCTTCTCTTTTTGGCCGAGACGCTGCGGACCCGGCTGGGCATCCCGCTGCGCTGGGGAGCGTGGTTTCTGCGGAAGAGCGGAGCGGAGCCGGTGCCCCGCGCTACGTCGGTTTTCGTTGCGCCCGCGCCGTCGAGGGCTCGTCGCTCGGCTCCGCGCGCCGATGCGCCGCCAAGCGCGCCGTCCGCGCCTCCGCAACAGCCGCGGGCTCCCGAGGATCCGGCGGCCGCGCGCCGCGCCCGTTTCCGCCGGGCGAAACGGGGGGAGTGAGGGCGGTAGGGATGGCACTCTGTGCCGTTCGGGAGAGGGCTCGCGTTTGTATTTCGATGGCGCGCTTGATTCGGTCGGCACGGAGTGCCGGTATTTGTTTAGCGCGAGAGAAAGGAATCAATCCGAAGGATTGAAAGATTTTTAGCCGGGGGTCGAGCGCAGCGACACCCCCGGTATACCGCAAACAATCGGCTCACCCTGAAAGGGTGGTAGAAAGCCCGTTTTCTGCCACCCTTCCAGGGTGAATGCATGGCGGAGCGAGTCCCGGTGGTGTCGGCGCGCGGCCGCGCCTCAACCACCGGCTAACGTCTGGAAACCCTCCGGGTTTCTCTCTTGATCCGCGCTTCCTCTTTTACCCGGCTAAACAGATACGAGTGCCGCCCCTACCGTGACCGGTTGAATGCGACGGGGCGGTTACGGTTTCAGCCGCGCGAAGATCTTGGCGAGGCGTTCGAGGGCGGCGTCGATGTCCGCTTCGTCGGTCCCTTTGCCAAGCGAGAATCGCAGGCTCGCACGGGCGGTTTCGAGCGTCCGCCCCATCGCCAGCAGGACGTGGGAAGGCTGTTGCGATCCGGCCATGCAGGCGGAGCCGCCGGAGACGGAGAGCCCTTCCAAATCGCAGTGGATGAGGAGCGTTTCGCCGTCCACGCCGGGGAAGGAGACGTTGAGGGTGTTGGCGAGCTGGAGCGCCGGGGTTTCCCATGCGCCGTTGCGCGCGGCCGCCGGGAAGTGCGCGGCGATTCCCATCCAAAGCCGGTCGCGCAATGCGGCGAGGCGCGGCGTTTCCGTGGGGAGGGCGTTTACCGCCAGCTCCGCCGCCGTGGCCATGCCCGCGAGGAGGGCGGGGGATTCGGTGCCCGGCCTCCGCTCCCCTTCCTGCGCGCCGCCGAAGAGGATCGCGTCGGGCTTCAGGCCCGGGCGCACCCAGAGGGCTCCCGTTCCCTTGGGACCGTAAAATTTGTGCGCCGCCAGCGAGATCGCGTCGGGCGCGCCGGGGGTGTCCACGCGCACGGGCTGTTTGCCGAAGCTCTGCACGGTGTCGCTGTGGAACGGGACGCCGTTTTCGCGGCAGAGCGCCGCCAGTTCGCCGATGGGCTGGATGGTCCCGGTTTCGTTGTTGGCGGATTGGAGGGAGACGAGCGCCGTCCCGCCGGTGAGCGCGCCGCGCAGCGCCTCGGGGTCGATGATTCCCCGGCCGTCCACCGGCAGGCGGGTGACGCGGAAGCCCTCGTGGCGTTCCAGGAAATCGGCGGCGTGCAATACCGCGTGATGCTCGATTTGCGACGTGATGACGTGCCGCTGCGAACCGGCGCGGACGCGGGCGCGCGCCAGGCCGATCACCGCCAGGTTGTCCGCCTCCGTGCCGCCGCCGGTGAAGATCAGGTCGCGTGGATGCCCCCCGAGCAGCGCGGCCAGGCGGACGCGGGCGTCGTCCACGGCCGCCTGGGCGTCGCGGCCGTCGGCGTGAAGGCTCGACGGGTTGCCAAAGCGCCCCTCGTAGCCGCCGGAGAGAAAGGGGAGCATCGCCGCGAGCGCCTCGGGGGCGAGCGGGGTGGTGGCATTTTGGTCCAGGTAGATGCGGCGCATGGCAAAAAAGAAAAGGCAGATTACCTCCATGCTGGACGGCGGCGCAAGGGTCCGTATCTTTGGAGTCACCTATGCAGCCCACCCTTCCGCGCGTCGTTATCGGCATGAGCGGCGGCGTCGATTCGTCCGTCGCGGCCTACCTGCTCAAAGAGCAGGGGTACGATGTCATCGGCATGACCATGAAGGTCTGGCTCCAGGATTGCATCGCGCAGGCCCAGGACGCCTGTTGCGGCCCCTCGGCCGTCGCCGACGCCCGCGCCGTGGCGCACACGATCGGCATCCCGCACTACGTCCTGGACGAGTCCGCCGATTTCAACGCCGCCATCGTCGGCTACTTCGCCGCCGAGTACGCCGCCGGGCGCACGCCCAACCCGTGCATTCTTTGCAACGAAAAGGTCAAATTCGGGAGCCTCTGGGAGAAAGCGGCCTCGCTGGGAGCCGCCTACCTTGCCACCGGGCACTACGCGCGCGTGGAACACGGCGCGGAGGGCCGCTCCATCCTGCGCAAGGGGACGGACGCCCGCAAGGACCAGAGCTACTTTCTCTTCAGCCTCAACCAGGAGCAGCTTGGGCGCACGCTCTTTCCCCTGGGCGGAATGTCCAAGCCGGAGATCCGCGAGATCGCCCGCCGGATCGGCCTCAAGGTCGCCGACAAGGCCGACAGCCAGGAAATCTGCTTCGTCCCCGGCAACGATTACAAAGCCTTCCTGCGCCAGCGCCAGGGGGAGGGCGCGTTTCATCCGGGCGGCATTTTCGATACGTCCGGCAAACGGCTCGCGGAACACGAGGGCATCGAGTTCTTCACCATCGGGCAGCGCAAGGGGCTTCCCGGCGGCTCGCCCCGCCCGCTGTATGTGGTGGACATCGACCCCGCGAGCGGCTCGGTGATCGTCGGCGGTCCGGAGGATCTGCTCACGGAGACTTTCCGCATCGAGCGTTGCAACTGGCTGGACGGCGAACCCGCCGCCCCTTTCGAGGCCGCTGTGAAAATCCGCCACGGCCATCCGGGGGCGGACGCGACGGTGACGCCTCTCGAAGGTGGCGCGGCGCAAGTGCGGCTGCACACGCCGCAACGCGCGGTCACACCCGGTCAGGCGGCCGTTTGCTACGCAGGGGACCGCGTTTTGGGCGGCGGCTGGATCGCGCGGCGCTAGTGTGGCGTCCGCGAAAATCCTTATCGCGAATGCTTCGGTGTGCATTGGCGGGATGCCGCCTTTTTCTTTGCTATTGACCCCCAAAAACTTTTTCCCTAATTTTCTCACTTTCCCCGTAGCGTTGTTTTCGACTGCTTAGGTGCAAGGACGGGGCTTACTGATAGAGATCTGAATTTAATTCAGGGACCGAAGTGATGAAAAATGCTGGTTTAAAATGTAGTATCTGCGGTGCCACGGAATCGCAGGCTGGGAAGCCCTTCACCCCCGCGGGATTGGGTGCGCATAAGGCGCATATTCACGGGCGAGAAGGGGTCGGGGTCGATGATGCTCTTGTCCCCCGGGAAAACCTGATACGCGATATTTGCGGCGTCAATCAAAACACGCG
>JAQTMF010000010.1 GCA_028714515.1 Chthoniobacteraceae bacterium
GTCCTCCAGCGAGGGGCAGTAGCGGGGGCCGATCCCTTCGATCTTGCCGCAGTAGAGGGGGGACTTGTCCAGGTTGGCCCGGATAATGGCGTGCGTTTCCGGGGTCGTATGGGTGATCCAGCAGGGCTTTTGTTCCACGTGGAACTTTTTGCCGTCCCAGCGGTTCAGAGTAAAGAGGTCGCCGGGCTGGTCCGCCATGGCCTCCGGCAAGAACGAGAAGAGGGGCGGCGGCGTATCCCCGCGCTGCGGCGTGCAGCGGGAGAAGTCGATGGTACGGGCGTTGAGGCGGCAGGGCGTGCCGGTCTTGAACCGCCCCAGCTCAAACCCGAGCCGGGCAAGGCTGTCGCTCAAGGTGGAGGGGGCGTCGCCCATCCGTCCCCCCGGGGTGCTGCGCAGGCCGACATGCAGGAGCCCGCGCAGGAACGTCCCGGTGGTGATGACCACGGCCCGGCAGCGCACCTCCACGCCCAGGTCGGTGCGGACCCCGGTGGCGCGGTCGCCTTCCGCGAGAATCTCCACAACGTGCCCCTGGCGAAGCGTCAGACGGGGCTGGCGCTCGCACACGGCCTTTGCGCGGAATTGGTAGGCCTTCTTGTCGCACTGGGCACGGGGAGCGCGGACACTGGGCCCCTTGTTGCTGTTGAGCATCCGGCACTGGATGGCCGTGGCGTCGGCATTGGTGCCCATGAACCCCCCCAGGGCGTCGATTTCGCGCACAATATGGCCCTTCGCCAGGCCGCCAATGGCCGGATTGCACGACATCTGGCCGATCGTGTCGAGATTCTGGGTAAAAAGCACCACCTCACAGCCAAGGCGGGCGGCGGTCAAGGCGGCTTCGATACCGGCATGGCCCGCGCCCACGACGGCGACATCATACACTTTGGGATCAATAAACATGTTCTACGTGGAACAATTTGCCGGATTCCAGGGAAACCGGGACGGGGAGTGTCGCTGAAGACGCCCGGCAAAGCAATCGGGAAACCATGGATGGTAGGGGTGGCACTCCGTGCCGTCCGATGTGGGCCTGGATAACTCGCCGCGCCCGTTTTCCAGGTCTTGCGCAGCTCCGGACGGCACGGAGTGCCATCCCTACCGTGCCGTCCGTCTATCCCGCCGCGGCCACGGTGGCGGGCAGCCTTTTTTTGCCCTGGGGTTCGCAGAAATTGTGCAACAAGGCTTGCTTTGGCCTACCTGCCGCCTAACATTCGGAACGTAGCGCAAGCCTTGAGATGGAAGCCGAATCCCGAACATTCGCCGACGCCGAAGTCAACCGCAGCCTCACCCCGGAGGACAAAATCCGGTTCCTTCGGGACATGTACCGCATCCGCCGGTTTGAGCAGACCGCGCTCAAAGCCTATAACGCGGGCAAGATGGGCGGTTTTCTCCATCTTTACACCGGCCAGGAGGCCGTGGCCGTGGCCACCCTCTCGCTCCTGGGGCCCCACGACCACATCGTCACGGCCTACCGCGACCACGGGCACGCCCTGGCCGTCGGCATGGGCATGAACGAGTGCATGGCGGAGTTTTTTGGCAAAGCCACCGGGTGCTCCAAGGGCAAGGGGGGCTCCATGCACCTCTTTGCCGTGGAAAAACGCTACTGGGGCGGCCACGGGATCGTCGCCGGGCAGACACCGCTGGGCCTCGGCATCGCCTACGCCCTTAAATACAAGGGGATCCCCGGTTGCTGCCTCTGTTTTTTGGGCGACGGGGCCGTCAACCAAGGCGTCTACCACGAGAGCCTCAACCTCGCCTCGCTCTTCAGCCTCCCGGTGATCTACATCATCGAGAACAACGGTTACTCCATGGGGACCAGCCTCGCGCGCTCCTCCGCCTTCAGGCAACTGCTGGCCCAGCGCGCCGAGGGCTACAACATCTGCTGGGACCAGGCCAGCGGCGAAAACATCTACGAAGTCCGCGCCAAGACCCAGGCCGCCATGGAGCGGGCCCGCGAGGAAAGCCGCCCCACGGTGCTGGAAATCGCCACCTACCGCTACTATGGCCACTCCGTGGCCGACGCCAACGCCCGCAAATACCGGACGCCGGAGGAGATCGAGCACTACAAGACCTACCACGACCCCCTGCTCCTGTGGCAAAAGCGGCTCGTGGACGAAGGGCTCCTCACCGGCGAACAAGCCGAAGCCATCGACCTCGGGGCGCGGGCCGAGGCGGACGCCGCCATGAAGTTCGCCGACGAAAGCCCCTTCCCCACGGAGGCCGACATCTGCGCCGACGTTTACAGCGAAGTGGACGAGCCCGCGGGCGATGCTCCACGTGGAACACACTTCTTCAACTAAGCCATGCCGCTCATCACCTACCGCAAAGCCCTCAACGACGCGCTCGCGGAAGAAATCACCCGCGACGAGAACGTCGTCATCCTGGGAGAGGAAGTCGCCGAATACAACGGCGCCTACAAAGTCACCGAGGGCCTGCTTGCCCGCTTCGGCCCCAAGCGGATCGTCGATACGCCCATCTCGGAGGCCGGATTCGTCGGCATGGCCGTGGGAGCCTCCATGCTGGGCCTGCGGCCCGTGGTCGAGCTGATGTTCTGGAGCTTCGCCTTCGTCGCCTTCGACCAGATCGTCAACAACGCCGGGTGCGTCCGCTACATGTCCGGCGGCCAGATCCGCTGCCCGCTCGTCATCCGGGGCCCGGCCAACGGCGGCACCAACGTCGGGGCCACCCACTCCCACACGCCCGAGAACTTCCTGGCCAACGTCCCGGGGCTCAAAGTCGTCGCCCCCGCCACCGCCTACGACGCCAAGGGCCTCCTCAAAGCCGCCATCCGCGACAACGACCCCGTCATGTTCATGGAGAACACCCTCCTCTATGGCGAAAAGTGGGAAGTGCCTGAGGAAGAGTATATTATACCGCTCGGCGTCGCCGACGTGAAGCGCGAGGGGAGCGCTGTCTCCCTCATCGCCCACGGGCGCGCCGTCCTCACGTGCCTCCAGGCGGCCGACATCCTGCAAGCCGAGCACGGCATCAGCGCCGAAGTCGTCGATTTGCGCTCCATCCGGCCGCTCGACGAAGAAACCCTCCTGCGCTCCGTGCGCAAAACCCACCGGGCCGTCCTCGTGGAAGAAAACAAGCCATTTTGCGGCGTGGACGCGCAAATCGCCGCCCTCCTCCAGGAAAAAGCCTTCGACGACCTCGACGCCCCCATCCAGCGGCTCTCCGCCCTCGACGCACCGGCCATCTACAGCCCGCCCCTCGAAAAGATTCAGTTGCCTACCGCCCCCCGGGTGGTGCAAAAAGCACTGGCCATCTGTTGAACCGCGGGTTCCCCGGCCGCTCCGCAAAAAAACCAGCCGCGCACCTTCCCATGCCACTCCCCATCGAAATGCCCAAATTGAGCGACACCATGACCGAGGGAACCTTGGTCAAATGGCGCAAGAAAATCGGAGAAAAAGTCGCCATGGGCGACGTCCTCGCCGAGATCGAGACCGACAAGGCAACCATGGAAATGGAAGCCTTTGACGACGGCACGCTCGCCGCCGTTTACGTCCAGGAAGGGGGCAAAGTGGCCGTGGGCCAACAGATCGGCCTCCTCGCCCTGCCCGGTGAGAAACCCGAAGAAGTCGCCGCCGCCGCGCCTGCCGGAGCCGCTCCCACCCCAACCGCCCCATCCACGGCCGCACAACCCGCCGCCGCGCCGGGTGCGCCCACAGCCGCCGCGCCCGGGGCCCCCGCCGCGCCCCAAGGCCGGGTCAAAGCCTCTCCCCTGGCCCGCAAGATCGCCGCCCAGCGCGGCGTGGACCTCACCCGCGTCACCGGCACCGGCCCCGGCGGACGGATCGTCCAGCGCGACGTGCTTTCCGCCCCCACGGGCCCCGCCCCGGCCGTTCCCGGGCCGCGCCCGGCCGCGCCGCAGCCCGCCGGGGCTCCCGTATCCGTGGCCTTTGTACCGCCCATCCCGGCGGGCCCCAACGACCGCGTCGTCCCCCTTTCCGGCATGCGCCGGGTCATCGCCGAGCGCCTCATGGCCAGCAAAACGAGCGTCCCCCACTTCTACCTCCAGATCGAAGCCGACGCCGCGCCGTTGCTGGCCCTCCGCGCCGGGATCAACGCCGGAGCCGAAGCCGCCGGGCGCGGCAAAATCACCGTCAACGACCTCGTCCTCAAAGCCGTCGCCGCCGCCATCGCCCGCGTGCCGAAAGTCAACGCCGCGTGGGCCGGCGACAGTGTGATCGAATATGCGGGCATCCACCTTGCCGTCGCCGTCGCCGTGGAGGAAGGGCTCGTCACCCCCGTCGTGCGCGACGCCGCCGGCCTCTCGCTGCGCGAATTGAGCGACGCCGTCAAAGACCTCGCCGCGCGCGCCCGCACCAAGAAGCTCAAGCCCGAGGAATACCAGGGCGGCACCTTCACCGTCTCCAACCTTGGCAGCTACGGCGTCGAGAGCTTCTTCGCCATCGTCAACCCGCCCCAGGCCGCGATATTGAGCGTCGGCGCGGCGGTCAAGAAACCGGTCGTCAACGCCGCCGGGCAGATCGTGCCGGGCCAGCGCATGGCGTTGGGGTTGAGCTGCGACCACCGCGTCGTGGACGGCGCGCTCGGCTCCCAGTTCCTCGGCGAACTGCGCGGGCTCCTCGAAAACCCGACGCTCATGCTGTTGTAGCCGAAACACCCCTTTGCAAATTGCTTCCCATAACGGATTCGATATTACAGAAAAACAAAATGAAACGGATTCTTTGCGCTTTGGGTGTCTCGCTGATCGGTCTGCAGGCGCTGGCCGGAAACGTGGACGACAACCTTAAGAAATTCGAAGCCGTCCTGCAAAAAGCGCCGAGAGAACAAGACCAACAAAAGGGCTTGGAGCCGCTGGAAGAAAGCAGCGAGATGCTTTCCGTGTTGAAAGAAAACATCGCCAAAAATGATCTGAATGGAGCGATGGAGACATTGGGGCAGGAATGGGATCAACTGTCCGAGGAAGGGAAAAAAGCGGCTGGAGATCTTTCCATCGCCCTTAGCAAAGAGCAGGAGACCCGCTTTGACGCAACGGTCGCACAGATCGAGGCGGCAATGAAGCACGCCACCGATGCCGTGAAAAAGGCAAAGACCGCCGCTGACCTCGATGCCGTTCTCGAAGAGCTCGACTCGGCAAGGGCGTTCAAAGATATCCTGGCAAAGAATCCACCGCGCGTAGTGATTCGAGGGGCGGACGCAAGACTGCCGCAAAAAGTAAGACGGGCCTTCCCCCGGCCTGCCCCCAGCCTGGGGGTCAAAGCCTACTTCGGCTGGGAAAGGTTTGATCGCACTTATGAGTTTGTGAGCGACTGGCAGGAATACCTGGCCGCAAAAGCCGCCGGATATGAGGACCGGGCTCGGGAGATCGCCAGAAACCTTGCCAAAGCGCCCACGCGCCTTCTGCCGCGTTCTGAACTCCTAGCCAGGGCCTACGAGGTCACGAAACCGGCGGTGGATCCCAAAGCGCCGGAAACGCCACCCGCGTTCCCGGCTCCAAAACAATAAAAAATAGAAGAGCGACCCCTTGAGGCGCATTCGCAAGGTCATCGAATTCTTTTGACGCTATGCGGGGAACCGCTCCATCCTTTTAAGAACCTATGAACTACGACCTGATTGTCATCGGCGGAGGCCCCGCGGGGTATGTCGGCGCGATACGCGCGGCCCAGCTCGGGAAAAAGGTAGCCTGCATCGAAAAAGAGCGCGCGGGCGGAACCTGCCTCAACTGGGGCTGCATCCCCACCAAATCCCTCCTGCGCAACGCCGAGCTTTACCAGATCATGGACAAGCGCGCCGCCGAGTTCGGGTTCAAGTTCGACAACCTCGGCTTCGACTGGGGCAAAATCATCGCCCGCTCCCGCGACGTGTCGGACAAAAACGCCGCCGGGATCGAGTTCCTCTTCAAGAAAAACAAAATCGACTACCTCCGGGGCGAAGCCAGCCTGGAAGCCGCCGGAGCCGTCCAGGTGAAAAGCGCCGACGGCAAAGTGGAAAGCCACACCGCCGCGAAAATCCTCGTCGCCACCGGGTGCGCCTCGCGCGGCCTGCCGAACCTCCCCTTCAACGGCAAGACCGTCATCAGCAGCCGCGAGGCCATGGTCCTCCCGTCCCAGCCCAAGGCAATCGTCATCATCGGCGCGGGAGCCATCGGCGTGGAGTTCGCCTACTTCTTCAACGCCTTCGGCACCAAAGTGACCGTCATCGAGATGTTACCCAATGCGCTTCCCTATGAGGACGCCGACGTCTCCGTCGCCGTCGAGCGCGCCTACCAGAAACAGGGGATCACCGTCCTCACCAACACCAAGCTCACCAGCGCCGAGGCCACCGAAAGCGGCGTGCGCGTCAGCGTCGAGGGGAAAAAGAGCGAAACCATCGAAGCCGACGTGGCGCTCGTCGCCATCGGCGTCTCGCCCATCCTCCCCGGCGGAGCGCTCAAGCCGGAGCTGACCGATCGCGGCTACCTCAAAATCAACGACCGCTACGAAACGAGCCTCCCGGGCGTCTACGCCGCGGGCGACATCATCGGGCCGCCCTGGCTCGCCCACGTCGCCAGCTACGAGGCCATCCAGGCCGTCGAGGGGATGTTCGTCGAAGGCCACACCCCCAAGCGCGTCACCACCTTCCCCGCCTGCACCTACAGCCACCCGCAAGTCGCCAGCGTCGGCCTGCTGGAGCGCGAGGCGAAAGAAAAAGGCATCGCCTACAAACTCGGCAAATTCCCCTTCATGGCCAGCGGCAAAGCCCGCGCCGTGGGCGAAGTGGACGGCTTTGTGAAAATCCTGATCGGCGAACCCAACGGCGAAATCCTCGGCGCGCACATCGTCGGGCCCGAAGCCCCCGAGATGATCGCCGAACTCGGCCTCGCCATCACCATGGAAGCCACCTACGAGGACATCGAGGCGACCATCCACGCCCACCCCACCTTGAGCGAAGCCGTGCACGAATCCGTCGGCACCGCCTTCGGCAAGGCCATCCACATCTAGGAGCAGCCGCCGCTGATAATCTGCGGATAAAACTCTTTTCCTATGAACCTTGATCCCATCCAAGAAGCCGCCCGGGCGCAGTTCGCCCGGCAGAGCGCGAATTACGGCAAGGGCCACACCCTGGAGAACATCGAGGACGTCATCGCGGCGGCGGCGCAAATGACGTTGCCGCCCGGCGCGCGCGTCCTCGACGTGGCGGCGGCCAACGGCCACACCGGCCTCTACTTCGCCAGCCTCGGCCACCGCGTCATCCTCGCCGACATCGCGGCCCCGATGCTGGAGCGCGCCCGCGAGCTGGCCGCCGAGCGGGGCCTTGCCGTGGAAACGCGCGAGCATCCCGCCGAAGCCCTGCCGTATCCCGGCGCCAGCTTCGACCTCGTCACCTGCCGCGTCGCCGCCCACCATTTCAGTTCGCCCGAGGCATTCGTGCGCGAAAGCGCCCGCGTGCTCAAGCCGGGGGGCTGGTTCCTCCTCATCGACAACTCCGTGGAAGACGGCGACCCCGTGGCCGAGGACTGGATCCACCAAGTGGACAAACTGCACGACGCCAGCCACGTCCGCGCCCTCGCCCCCGCCGCCTGGCGCGCCCTCTGCGCCGCCGCCGGCCTGGAGGTGCAGTCCACGGCGTTGACGCCTTTCAAGCAGCCCAACTTGCAGTGGTACTTCGACACCTCCGCCACGCCGGAGGAAGCCCGGCGCAAAACGCGGGAGCTGATCGCCCACGCCCCCGAAGAAGCCCGGCGCGCCTTTCACCTGACCGAGGAGCCGGACGGGAACGTCACCTGGGAGTGGCCCCGCCTGACGCTCATCGCCCGCAAAGCGGCATCTGTTTAGCCAGTTCCACCACCCCTCTCGGGGGAAACCGATGGCTCAGGCAGATAGGATTATCCCGCTGCTCGCTCTGTCGATTCAGCCTGGAGCGTGACGACACGCCTTAATGGCAGCCGCAGCACGGGGCGCGCTCGCCGGTTTTCTCGGGATACTCGAACGTCCGCCCCTCGTAGTTGCGGATGATGAGCTTCTCGCTGTCGCGGTAGATCTGGTAATCCGGGTTGATGGGGACCTTGCCGCCGCCGCCGGGAGCGTCGATGACGTACTGCGGGATGGCGTAGCCGCTGGTGTGCCCCCGCAGCCCCTCGATGATCTCGATCCCCTTGCTCACCGGCACTTGCAGGTGGGAGGAGCCGAGGATGAGGTCGAGCTGGTAGAGGTAATACGGGCGCACCCGGCACATGAGGAGCTTCTGGACGAGAGCCTTCATGGTCTCCAGGTCGTCGTTGACGCCCGCCAGCAGCACGCTCTGGTTGCCCAGCGGGATGCCGTGGTCGGCCAGCCGCCCCAGGGCGTCGCGGGATTCCACCGTCAGCTCCCGGGGATGGTTAACGTGGACGCTCATCCACAGGGGATGGTAGCGCTGGAGCATCCGGCACAGCTCCGGCGTGACGCGCTGCGGCAAAAAGAGCGGGACGCGGGAGCCGATGCGGAGGAACTCCAGGTGCTCGATGGAGCGCAGCCGCTTCAAGATGGATTCCAGCCGGTCGTCGGAAAGCAGCAGCGGGTCGCCGCCGGAAAGGAGAACGTCGCGGACTTCCGTGTGCTCCTCCAGGTAGCGGAAGGCTTGCTCAAAATCGACATGCCATTCCTGCTCGCCCGCGCCGCTGACCACCCGGCTGCGGGTGCAGTAGCGGCAGTAAGAGGCGCACCGGTCGGTGACGAGCAGCAGGACGCGGTCCGGGTACCGGTGGACGAGGCCGGGCACGGGCATATCGGCGTCTTCGCCGCACGGGTCGGCCATCTCGGCCGGGGAAATCCGCGTCTCCTCCAGGCGCGGGATGACCTGCCGCCGGATGGGGCAGCGCGGATCGTTGCGGTCGATCAGGTTAAAGAAATGGGGCGTGATGCCCAGGGCCAGCTTGCTGCCGGAGAGAATGGTGCCCGCGCGTTCCTGGGGCGTCAGTTCCATCAAGGCTTCGAGTTGGGCCAGGGTGGTAATGCGGTTTTTCAACTGCCATCTCCAGTCATTCCACTGGGTGGCGTCGACATCAGGCCAACAGCCAGGCGCGTGCGAGACGAACGCCTTCAGGTTCTTGTGCATGGTTTTGGGGCAGATTATCCACGTCGGATGCGTTGTCAACTGCGAGCGGAGCGGAAAACCAACACTTCCCCCATGGGGGTTTGTGTGTTTGGATTTCGCTTTGAACGGACGGAGAGTGCGTCTGTCATAGACACCATATCTTTATGTTTACGTTTCGTATTCTCCCCCTGGCCGGTTGCCTCTTGATCGCGCTCCCGGGCTGGGCCCAGCAGGCTCCTCCTCCTTCGCAGCCCCCGGCCTCCGCGGCCGGAAACGCGTCGGCGCTGCTCCGCCAGCTCGACGAAGGGTTCGCCCAGGTCTTCGAAAAAGCCGCCCCCAGCGTCGTGGTGATCGACGTTTCCAAGAGAACCTCGCTGAGCGACGACGCGGGCGGGAGCGGCCCGGACGGCCTCGATTTTTTCTTCCGCGCGCCCGACGCCGGGCTGCGCAGCCCCTTGCGGATGCAGGACCCGCCCGACCGGAGCGAGGGCTCCGGGTTCATCGTGCGCGCCGACGGCTATATCCTGACGAACAACCACGTGGTCAAGGACGCCGACAAGATCACCGTGAAGCTCAAAGACGGCCGCCAGTTCCCGGCGAAAGTGATGGGAGCGGACGACCTGAGCGACATCGCCGTGCTCAAGATCGACGCCAACGGGCTCCCCGTGGCCGCCTGGGGCGACAGCGACAAAGTGCGCATCGGCCAGATCGTCTGCGCCATCGGCGTCCCCTACGCGATGGAATACTCCTTCACCATCGGCTGCGTGAGCGGCAAGGGACGCTCCGGCCTTACGCCGGAAGTCACTCCCTACGAGGACTATCTGCAAACCTCCGCGCTCATCAACCCGGGCAACTCCGGGGGGCCGCTCCTGGATGTGGAAGGGCGCGTCATCGGGATGAACACCCTCGTCAACGGCCTCAACCGGGGCCTCGCCTTCGCCATTCCCGCCCGGATGCTGCAAGACGCCAGCGCCCAGTTGATCGAAAAGGGCAAAGTCAGCCACCCGGCACTGGGCATTCGCATCGAGGCGCTTGCGGAATCCAGCCTGCGGGAGCAGATCCCCGGCGTAACCAAGGGAGTGGTCATCACGACCATCGAGCCGGATACGCCCGCCTACAAAAGCGACCTGCGCCCGGCGGACGTCATCACGGAGATCGACGGCACCCCCGTGGCGACGGCGCAGGAGTTGCGCCGCCAGGTGCTCTCCAAGAAAATCGGCCAGACCGTCACGCTGGGCGTCTGGCGCGGGGGCAAAAATCTGAAAATCACGGTCGCCGCGGGCGAAATGCCCTCCGCCGCACGCGCCGAGGTGCCCGCGCCCGCCAAGCCGGGCCAGGGCGTGAGCGAAGCCGCCTGCGGGCTGCGCCTGGCCAACCTGGCGGACGCGCCCGCCGAACGGCTGGAGGGGCTCAAAACATCCATCGGGGCGCTGGTGACGGAAGTGGACCCCAATGGCCCCGCCGCGATCGCGGGCATCCAGCGCGGCGACGTCATCACCGAGATCGACTCCAAACCCGTCGCCGACGCCACCGCCGCCCGCAAGCTGCTGAAGGAGCACGCCGACGGCAAAGCGATCCTTTTATTCATCGATCGCAAAGGACAGAAGACCTACGGCGTGCTGAAAATCGAAAGATAAAGTGTTCCTTGGTTGGGCGGACGGCGCAGGGGCAGACCCCCCGCGCCGCCCGTTTTTCGTTGCCTTCTTCGCCCCGCCCGGGAAAGATTTCCCAAACAGGGACACCTCCCATCGCCGATTCCTAACTTATGAGCGCTTCTGCCCAACCCAACAGCCTTGGCCCCGATGTCGAAATCAAGGGGTCGGTCAAATTCCAATCCGATCTTTTCATCGACGGCAAGATCGACGGCGAAATTACCTCGCCCGCCACCTTGACCGTCGGCGAGCACGCCGACATCCGGGGAGAAATCCGGACCAAATCCGTCAGCGTGCAGGGCAACGTCCAGGCCAACATCACCGTGGAAGACCGGTGCGAACTGAAAGCGGGCTCGAAGCTGACCGGCGACCTGAAATCCGCCCGGCTCGTCATCGAAGACGGCGCGACGTTCATCGGGAGATCCGAAGTCACGCCCAAAGGCGTCAAGATCCCGATGCCGGCCCCGGCGGCTCCCGAAAAGGAGAAATAGGGAAAAAGACGGGGGAAATCCGCCGCGGCGCTCCGACTACCCCGGCATCGGCTACGACTCCTCGCCGGGTTCTTCTTCCTCCCCGGGCTCCTCGCTCGATTCCTCCGCCATCTTGCGCAGGATCTCGCTCATATCGTCCACTTCGTCCCACACATCGCGGCTGACGTAGATGGGGGCGTGCTGTGCGACGGCCAGCGCGATGCAATCGCTGGGCCGGGCGTCCAGCTCGATGATTTTCCTGGCCTGCAATTCGTTCTCGGCGCTGACGATCAGCCGGGCGAAATACGTGGACGCTTTCACGTCGTTGATGACAACCCGCTCGACCTTCGCCCCCAGGGCCGCCATGAGCAGCCCCATCAAGTCGTGCGTCAGCGGCCGTTCCTTGTGCGTGCCGCTGATAAACATCGTGATGGCTCCGCCGACGTTTTCATCGACGTAGATGACGAACGCCTTGGCATCGTTGCCCAGGAACACGGCGCGCCCGGCTGCCGTTGGCAAGACCGCCCGAACCTTCACTTCCACGACGGGTTTGTTCATACCTCCTCAAAATACCAGCACGCCACCGGAAAAACAAGATGCGTGCGCGGGGAGGAAAAAGAGGGCACAATCCGATTTCCTCATGGTTTCCCAGCTTCCCACTCCTCCTTCGCCCGATGGCGCGCCCCCCGGTGCCGACCTTTTGCTGGAACGCTTCCTCGAAAGCGTCGCGCGCAAGGGGCTTTCGCTCTACCCGGCGCAGGAGACGGCGCTGCTGGAACTTTTCGAGGGGCACCACGTCATCCTGAATACGCCAACGGGCTCGGGGAAATCCCTCGTCGCCGGGGCGCTCCACTTCCTGGCGCTGGCCCAGGGGCGGCGCTCGGTCTACACCTGCCCGGTCAAGGCGCTCGTCAACGAGAAGTGGCGCGCGCTTTGCCACGAGTTCGGGCCGGAGAACGTGGGCCTGAGCACCGGCGACGCCACGGTGAACCGCGACGCCCCGATCCTCTGCTGCACGGCGGAGATCCTGGCCAACATGGCCCTGCGCGAGGGAGCCGATGCCCGCGTGGACGACGTGGTGATGGACGAGTTCCACTACTACGCCGACCGCGAACGGGGCGTGGCCTGGCAGGTGCCGCTCCTGACGCTGCCGCAAACGCGCTTCCTCCTGATGTCGGCGACGCTGGGCGAAACCGCTTTCTTCGAGGAGGAGTTGACCCGCCGGACCGGCCGCACCGCCGTCACGGTGGCCTCCACCGTGCGCCCCGTGCCGCTGGAGTTCTCCTACAGCCAGACGCCGCTGGCGCAAACGCTGGAGAACCTCGTCACGGAGGGGAAGGGGCCGGTGTACGTCGTCCATTTCACGCAGCTCGAAGCGGCGCAAAGCGCGCAGGATTTCACAAGCATCAACGTCTGCACCCGCGAGGAAAAGACGGCCATCGCCCACGCGCTGGAGGGGACGAAATTCAGCAGCCCCTACGGCCCCGAGGTGAAGAAATGGCTGCGCCACGGCATCGGCCTCCACCACGCGGGGCTCCTGCCCAAATACCGGCTCCTCGTCGAGCGGCTGGCGCAAGCCGGGCTGCTCAAGGTGATCTGCGGCACGGACACGCTGGGCGTCGGCATCAACGTCCCCATCCGCACAGTGCTCTTCACGAAGCTCTGCAAATACAGCGGGCAGAAGACGGGCATCCTCACCGCGCGCGACTTTCACCAGATCGCCGGACGCGCCGGGAGGAAGGGCTTCGACGACCTCGGCTGGGTCGTCGCGCAGGCCCCGGAGCATGCGATTGAAAACCTGCTCCTGGAGGCGAAGGGGAAGAAGTTCGTCAAGCGCAAGCCGCCGGAGAAACACTTCGTCAACTGGGACAAGACCACCTTCCAGCGGCTCATCGGCGCGCCGCCGGAACGGCTCACGAGCCAGTTCCAGGTAAGCCACGGAATGTTACTCAATATGTTGAGCCGCCCGGGCGACGGCTGCGCGGCCATGCGCGCGCTGATCGCCGAAAGCCACGAACCGGCCCGGGCGAAGAAGGCGCACAAGCGGCGCGCGTGGCAGCTCTTCCGCTCGCTGGTGGAGCGGAAGATCATCGAGTTCATCCCCCGGACGGAAGCCGGGGCGAAGGTGCGCGTGAACGCGGAATTGCAGGACGATTTCTCGATGAACGAGGCGCTCTCGCTCTACCTCCACGAGACGCTCCCGCAGCTCGACGCGCAAGCGCCCGACTACGCCCTGCGGGTGCTGACGCTGGTGGAGTCGATCCTGGAGAACCCGGACGCTATCCTGCGCAAGCAGCTCGACCGGGTGAAAACCGAGGCGCTGGCGGAAATGAAGGCGCGGGGAATGGAATACGACCAGCGCATGGAAGAGCTGGAGAAGCTGGAATATCCAAAGCCGGATCGCGATTTTGTTTACGCCACTTTCAATGCTTTCGCCGACCGCCACCCTTGGGTGGGGCAGGAGAATATCCGGCCCAAGTCGATCGCGCGGGAGATGTTCGAGGAGTTCCGCTCTTTCCCTGATTACATCAAGCTCTACGAGTTGCAGCGGGTGGAGGGCGTGCTGTTGCGCTACCTCTCCAATGTGGAGAAAGTGCTCACGCAAACGGTGCCCGACTTCGCAAAAAATGACATTTTGCGCGACATGGAACTGTATTTAAGCGCGATGATCCGGCAGGTTGACTCCAGTTTGCTGGACGAATGGGAGCGGATGCGCGACCCGAATTACCAGCCGGGCGAGACGGCGGAGGTGCGTCCGCCGGGCGCGGAGGAGGCCGCGCGCGATATCACGCGGGACAAGGCGGCTTTCACCGCCGCCATCCGGCACCGGGTTTTTTCTTTCCTGCGCGCCTGGGTCAACGGCGACGGCGAGGCGGCGCTCGGTCACCTTGCGCCGCCCGACGCCGCGGAGGGCGCGCCGTGGACGGCCGCGCGGCTGGACGAGGCGCTTGCCTGCTACGGGGAGGCGGGGCACCGGTTTCTGCGGCTCGACCCGGAAGCGCGCAATCTGCGGCACACCTACGTGACGCCGTCGGAGGACGGGCAAACGTGGACGGTGGCGCAAATGCTGGTGGACCCGGATGAGCTGAACGACTGGGTGGCGGAGTTCCGGGTGGATCTCGCGCCGTCGCGGGAGACCGGGGAGCCCGTGATGCGGCTGGTGAAGATCGGGAGCTTGACGGAGTGACGCGCAGGGCTTTTCGAGAGGGACGCGGCGCGCCCTGATCGGCAAGGCACTGGCCGGGGCCTCGGGGATTGCCGGGTGTTGCGAAAATCCCTCATTTTTCCCTTCATCCGGGGGCGTTCCTCGGCCATCCTTCCCGCCCATGGCCACCGGTTATCTCGCTCTGATCTTGCACGCGCATTTGCCTTATGTGCGGCACCCGGAGTACCCGGAATTCCTGGAGGAGGACTGGCTCTTCGAGGCGATCACGGAGACGTATATCCCGCTGCTGCGGGTGCTGCGCGGGCTGGCGGCCGACGGCGCGCCGTTCGCGCTGACGATGTCGATCACGCCCCCGCTTTGCGCGATGCTGCGCGATCCGCTTTTGCAGGAGCGTTATGTGCGTTACCTGGACCGCGCCATCGAGCTGGCCCGCCATGAGCTGGACCGGACGCGGGGCGACGGCCGCTTGCAGGAGCTGGCCCGGTTTTACCTGGAGCGCTTTGAGGCGTGCCGCTGCCTTTTCGTGGACGAGTGCGGGGGGCAGTTGCTCCCGGCGTTCGCCAAGTTGCAGGAGGAGGGGGTGCTGGAGATCATCACGTGCGCGGCGACGCACGGGTTCCTGCCGCTGATGCAGAATTTCCCGGAGGCGGTGCGGGCGCAGGTGCTGGTGGCGCGGGACGATTACCGGGAGTGCTTTGGGCGCGATCCGCAGGGGATCTGGCTGCCGGAGTGCGGCTATGTGGCGGGGATCGAGACGGTGCTGGCGGAGGCGAATATCCGCTGGTTCGTGATTGATTCCCACGGCCTGATGTTCGGGACGCCCCGGCCTCGGTATGCGATTTTCGCGCCGTGTTTTACCCCGGCGGGCCCGGCGGTGTTCGCGCGCGACCGGGAGTCGAGCCGGCAGGTGTGGAGCCAGGAGGACGGGTACCCGGGCGACCCGGCTTACCGCGATTTTTACCGCGATATCGGGTTCGATCTTCCCGAGGAGGCGCTCGCGGGGTTTCTGCCGCCGGGCGGCCCGCGCAAGTTCTCGGGGATCAAATACCACCGCATCACGGGGCCGTCGCCGGAGAAGGATGTGTATAACCGCGCCTGGGCGATGGGGGCGGCGGACGCGCACGCGGGGCATTTTCTCCATTCGCGCCAGCAGCAGATCGGGCAATTGCTGGAGAATACGAATATCGACCCGATTGTGGTGAGCCCGTATGACGCGGAGCTTTTCGGCCACTGGTGGTTCGAGGGGCCGGAGTTTTTGAACCTTTTCCTGCGCAAGGCGGCGTTTGACCAGCAGACGTTCCAACTGACGACGCCGGGGCGGTTCCTGGCCGCCCACCCGACGCAGCAACTGGCCGCGCCCTCGGCGTCGAGCTGGGGGCACAAGGGCTATTGGGAGGTGTGGCTGGATGAAAGCAACGCCTGGATCTACCCGCACTTGCATATGGCGGCTTCGCGCATGACGGAGCTGGCGACGGCGGCGGCGGCGTCTCCCGCGCCCCTTTCGCCGCTGATGGAGCGGGGGCTGCGGCAGCTCGCGCGCGAGTTGCTGCTGGCGCAGTCGAGCGACTGGGCCTTCCTGATGAAGACGGGGACGGCCCAGGCCTACGCGACGAAGCGGACGAAGGATCATATTTTGCGCTTCACGCGGCTCTACGACCAAATCCGGGGCCGTAATATTGACGAAAACTTTCTGGCAAATTGCGAATGGCGGGACAACATATTCCCCCATGTCCAATGGCGGCATTATGTTCGCAAATCTTCGGGTTAGTGTGTGTCGCCTCCCCTGGCGGCGGCTGCGCCGGACGCTGGCGGCGGCGGCCCTCGGGCTCGCGGCGTGGGCCACGGCCGGGGCCGATCCGGTAAAAATCGTCTTTCTGCCCCCTCCGATGGAGGGGAACATTTCCCTGGGGGTCTACGATGCCGCGGGGACGCTGGTGCGCGTGCTTTACCGGGAGGCCCCGTGGGGCGATTTCACGGCGGGCGATGACGGGTTTGCCGTGCAATGGGACGGGAAGGATGACCACGGCGTTGTCTGCCCCCCGGGCACGTACCGGGTGCGCGGCGTGGCGGTGGGGGATGTGGGCGTGGAGGGGGTCGATTTCACCGGCAATGACTGGGTGACGAGCGACGACGCCCCGCATTTGAAGCGGATCACGGGCCTGGGGACGAAGGCGGACGGCACGTTGGTAATCTCGGCGGCGCTGCCCGGCCAGAGCGCCCCGGCGTTTTTTGCCGTCGCGATCAAGCCGCCCGACAAAACCGGCGAGGAGGCGGAGCTTCAGCTTTCTCCCCAGCCCGGGCTTCCCGCGTCCGCTCCGGCGACAGGAACCCACAACGCGCCGTGGACGATCGACGGGACCACCGTCAAGCAAGCGACGGAGAGCGGCAATGTGTTGCGCAAGCTCTCGCCCGCGGAGGGCGAGCCGCCTCCCGTGAAGCTCGCGGCTTCTCCCAAGAACGACAAACTCTTTGTCCTGTATGAGGACGCGGATCTCCAGCGGGTGCGCGGGTATGATTTCGCCGGGGTGAAGCCGGGCGCGGCGCCCAAGGTGCTCTTTGAGAACGACATCGTTTTCAGCGACCGCTATGAGCAGGTGGCGGCCGAGTTGAAGTTCCCCGACGACAAGCCGTTCACGGCGTCGCCGGTGCTGAGTGTGGCGCTTCAGCCCAACCCGCTGGCGGGCAACAAGCCCGGGACGCTTCTCATCCGCGCGGCCGTGGACAAGGAGGGGACGTATCTCGCCACGGCGGACGGCCTGCCGCTCTGCCATGTCAGCGACACGAAGGCGGCGGTTTGGGCGGTGGTGGGGCGGCCCGCGGGGAGCAAGGTGATGACGGTTTTTGACAGCGACGGGGCGGTGGTGGAGCAATTCCGGGTTTCCAAGATCGCCAATATGATGACGTTCGACGCGGGGGCGGTGCAATGGACGGTTCCGGCGGCTACGCCCGCAACGTCTCCCAGCGCCACGCCTTCTCCAGCGCCTTCTGCCACGCCCGGCCCGGCGGTTTCCGCGCCGCCCGCGCCCGCCGCTACTTCGGCACCTTCATCTCAAACCGGGGAATCCGCGCCGCCACCGGTTCGCCCGTCTCGTTGATGGCGAAGAAAGCCCCCTCGGCCACGCTGTCGGTGGCGATGACATGGTAGGAATGGTAGGAAAAGTGCTCTCCCGGGCGGAGCCGGGGCATTTTGCCCACCACGCCGTCGCCCTCCACCACCACCCGGTGCCCGCGCGCGTCCGTTACCACCCATTTGCGCCCCTTGATGGTGACGGTCTCCTCGGAGAGGTTTTCGATCGTGAGGTAATAGGCGAAGGGATGCGGCCGTTCGGCGGGTGTTTCGAGCTGCGGTGTGTAGACCAACTTGTCCAGCGTCACCCGCAACGTATCCATCTGGCGGAAGGAAGACATCAGGGCCTAATATGGACTCGCCTACCCCTGTTTTCCAGGGGTTGTTTTCCGGGGAGCCCCGGCGGCGTTCGCGGCCTCCAGCGCCAGGAGGGTGCGCTTCCATTCCAGCCCCAGGGCGAAGCCGCCCAATCCCCGGCTGGCGACCACCCGGTGGCACGGCACGGCCAGGAGCAGCCGGTTGGCGGCGCACGCGCCCCCCACGGCCCGGGCCGCTCCCGGGCTGCCGATCCGGCGCGCCAGCTCCCGGTAGGTAACGGTCTGGCCAAAGGGGATTTGCCGGATCGCCTCCCAGACGCGCCGCCGGAACGCCGAGGCGTCCCGGGGAAATTGCAGCGGCCGCGCCGCGAGATCGGCGGCCAGGCGGCGGAGTGCGTCGGACGTCAAGTCGGCCGGAGGGCGCGCGGGGAGATCCACGGCCGTCAGGCGGTTCCCGTCGAAGGAGAGTTCCACCTTCATGAGTGCGCTGTGTGCGAGTTAAGGGGCTATAGAACCAGCCGGTAGATCCAGAAGGCCACGGAGGCCAGCACCGCGATCAGGAAAAGAAAAAGCCAAAGGCCGTCCCGTTTCTCCGAGCGCAGGCGGCGGTGCCCGAAAGCGGGATTGGCCAGCGTGGAGACGTGGTAGGCGTGCCGGTCCATCATCGGCGTGCGCGAGAGGCGCGGGTCGTGGGCGAATTCCTCGCGGCGGCGGCGGGCCGTCTCTTCGCGCAGGCGCGGGGCCTCGTGGATCAGGCGTTCCAGCTCCGCCTTGTGCTTGCGGAGTTTTTCCTCCGTTTCGCGCAACGCCTGCTGCTTGCGGTCCAGCGGCGTGCCGGACCGGGCGTTTTTTCGGGATTTGGAGGAACCGAACATGTCAGCGCAAAAAGACGAATGCCAACAGGGCGATGAACCCGAGCGCGAGCAGGGGAAGGGTGAAAGCGAAGCCGCTCTTGAGCCAGTAGCCGAAATCGTGGCCGTCGCCCGCGCCGTCCGCGAGGTCTTCCTCCCCGGCATAGGCGGCCGCCGGGGATTCCGGCTGGATCTTGGGCAGCGATTTGCTGAACTCCGCCCGCGCGTCGTCCACGGCGCTCAGCGCCTTGCTCAATTCGCGGTTCAGGTCCCCGCCTTCGCCCCAGCCCTTCGGGTTGATCGACTCCAAAATGTTGTAATGCTGCGAGAACGCCTCCTGGATTTCGCGGAGCTGCTCCACGCGCTTCTGGGAGTCGTACAACTCGCGCTCCAGCACCACCGCCGCGCGGGTGAATTTCTCGACCATCTCTGTCTTGCCCTGCTGGAGCTGCTCCTGGCGGCGGCTCAGTTCCTCCAGCTCCCGCTTTTGTTTCTCGATCAAGTCCTGCTGGCGCTTGAGCGAGAGGAGCTGTTCCTGCGCGCGCTGCACCTGGGCATCGAGTTGTTCGGTGGAAAGCTCATCGCCTTCGGGGAGATCAAGAAAGGGCTCGTTGGGTTTCACTAGAGACGGGAAATGGATGGCGAGGATCGTAAAGTCAAACGTCAAAAGTTCCAGTTTTTTTGGGGGAAAACATGCCGCGCCAGAGCAAAAGAAAGAAAGCCTGCCCCCGCGCCGGAATCTGGTAGGTTCCCGCCTGGCGGAAGCGCTCCGATGAAAAATTCGGAGATTGACAGATCAACGCATCATGATAGTTCGATTTGTATGCACATCCAGGACATCTTCTCCAAAAACCCGACGACCTTTTCGTTCGAGTTTTTCCCGCCGAAAACGCCGGAGGGAGCTGAGAGCCTTTTCCAAACCATCCTGGAACTGGAGCCCTACCTGCCGCACTTCGTCAGCGTTACCTACGGCGCGGGCGGCTCCACGCGCGAACTGACGCACGAACTGGTCCTGCGGCTCAAAACGCAAACCACGCTGGACCCCATCCCCCACCTCACCTGCGTCTGCCACAAGGAGGCCGAAGTCCGCGCCATCCTGGAGCGCTACGCCGTCGAGGGGATCGGCAACATCCTCGCGCTCGCGGGCGACCCGCCCCGCACGCCCGACTACCGGCGCGAGGAAAGCGATTTCGCCCACGCCGCCGATCTCGTGCGCTTTATCCGCCGCTTCAACGACACCGGCGCGCACCCGGACCGGCGCGGCTTCGGCATCGGCGTCGCCGGGTTCCCCGAGGGGCACCCCGCCACGCCCAACCGGCTGCTGGAGATGGACTACCTCAAGGCCAAGGTGGATGCCGGGGCCGACTACATCGTCACCCAGCTCTTCTTCGACAACCGGGATTTTTATGACTTCCGCGACCGGTGCGAACTGGCCGGCATCCGCGTGCCGATCGTCGCCGGGATCATGCCCGTCACCTCGCTGGGCGGCTTGAAGCGGATGGCCGAGCTTTCGGGGGGCACGCGCTTCCCGGCCAAGCTGCTGCGCGCCTTGCATCGCTGCCAGGACGATCCCGAGATGGTTGCCCACGTCGGCGTCCACTACGCCTCCGAACAATGCCTCGACCTCCTGGGCAACGGCGTGCGCGGCCTCCATTTTTACACCCTCAACCGCTCCACCGCCACCCGGCAGATCTTCAGCAGCCTTGGGTTGCGCACCGCGCGCGGGCAGGAAAAGCCCACGGTTTAGCTTTGCCCGCGTTACCTGCCGAAAAGGCGCTTCCGCTCCGGGCGGCGCACCAGCAGGTAGATCAGCGCGCCCAGCAGGTGGGTGAAAAGGATCACCAGGATCCAAACCAGCTTGTCCGTCCCCTCCGAAGGCTCGTTCGAGGCGCAGTCGATCAGCATCCAGATCCAAAGCACCGTTCCGGCGATGCCGACCCCGGCGAACAACAGGATGAAGAAGGGAATCAAGAGGAGATCAATCAGCGCGCACATGGGTAGCCTTTCCGGGAAGTGGGGAATCAAGGGGAAGATAACCGGGAAATCGCCCCGGCTCAAGCGCAACGGGGACGATAATGCGCCTTGCCTCCCTGGGGCGGAGGGGATATGCAATCGTTTTTCGCCATGAACTACCTTGCTTCCCCCTCCCGTTACGAATCCATGCCCTATGCCCGTTGCGGGCGCAGCGGGCTCAAGCTCCCGCGCATTTCCCTGGGGCTCTGGCAAAACTTCGGCGATGTGGACTGCTACGCCACCGGCCGCGCCGTGGCCCTGCGGGCGTTCGACCTCGGCATCACCCATTTCGACCTGGCCAACAACTACGGCCCCACCCCCGGCTCCGCCGAGCGGAACTTCGGCCGCATTCTGCGCGAGGATCTGCACGCCTACCGCGACGAACTGGTCATCTCCACCAAGGCGGGCTACGACATGTGGCCGGGGCCCTACGGCGAATGGGGCTCGCGCAAATACCTCCTGGCGAGCCTCGACCAGAGCCTCGGGCGGATGGGCATCCCCTACGTCGATATTTTCTACTCCCACCGGCCCGACCCCGAGACGCCGCTGGAGGAAACCATGGGAGCGCTCGCCCACGCCGTCCGCAGCGGCAAGGCTCTCTACGCGGGCATCTCCAACTACCCGGCCGACCTCGCCCGCCGCGCCTCCGCGATCCTCAAGGACCTCGGCGCGCCGTGCCTCATCCACCAGCCCCGCTACAACATGTTCGACCGCTGGATCGAGGACGGGCTCACGCAGGTTCTCTCCGAGGAAGGCATCGGCTGCATCGTCTTTTCGCCCCTGGCCCAGGGGCAGCTCACGGGCCGGTATTTGAAGGAGATCCCGGCGGGCTCGCGCGCCACCAAAGAGCGCTTCCTCAAAACCAGCCAGGTGCAGCAGAACCTGCCCAAAATCCGCGCCTTGAACGCGATTGCCGAACGCCGGGGGCAGACGCTCGCCCAAATGGCGCTCGCCTGGATTCTGCGCGAACCGGTTGTCACCAGCGCGTTGATCGGCGCCAGCTCCGTGCCGCAGTTGGAGGAGAACCTCAAGGCGCTGGACCGGCTCGGCTTCAGCCCGGAGGAACTCGCGGAGATCGAGACCGTTTTGAAGGGGTAATCCCGGGCGGGCGCTCTGGACGGACGGCACGGAGTGCCGGTATCTGTTTAGCGCGCAAGAAGGGCATCAATCCGAAGGATTGAAAGAGGTTAGCCGGGGGTCGAGCGGAGCGACACCCCCGGTATACCGCGAACAATCAGCTCACCCTGGAAGGGTGGTAGAAAGCCCGTTTTCTGCCACCCTTCCAGGGTGAATGCGTGGCGGGGCGAATTCCGGTGGTGTCGGCGCGGGGACGCGCCTCAACCACCGGCTAACGGCTGGAAACCCTCCGGGTTTCTCTCTTGATCCGCGCTGCCTATTTCCTATTTTCCCCGGCTAAACAGATACGAGTGCCGTCCCTACCCGCATATTGCCCGCTTTCTTTTATGAAGATACTACGCACATTGATTGTAGTTGGATTGGCGGCCCTTTCGGGTTGCGCAACTGCTCCGAGAATGAACCGCCTGAGTATCGGCATGACGAAACAGGATGTGATTGCCGCGATGGGAACCCCTGTGAGCACCGCAGCCCCTGGCGGCGGTGTAGAGATCCTTCGCTATGGCCTGACAGCTGAAGCGTTTACCGTCCCCCAGGAGTATTTTGTAAGGCTTGTGAACGGCAAGGTGGATGCCTACGGGAGGATGGGCGACTTTAGCTCGACCCAAAACCCAACATACAACCTAAACATCAAAAACAGGTAACACGCCGATTCCGGACGGACGGCACGGAGTGCCGTCCCTACCGTTGCTACGGCGTTTTGGCGGCGAAGATGCGGATCGTCGTCACCAGGTCCACGGCCCGTTGCAGCGCCGCGTCGTAGAGCGCGTGCTGGTCGGCCCCGTTGTCGCCGGAGTTGCGCTGGGACTCCTCTTCGGCGTCGATTTCGGGGTTGGTCCCGGCTACCAGCGCCGCTTCGTTCATGCGGGCCCGTTCGGTTTCGTAAACCAGCCCCGCGACGCCTTTTTCGAGCCCGGTTTTCAGCACCTCCTGCTCGTCCTTGGCGGAAACGTCCACGGCGATGTCCGGCTTCAGGCCGTCGGGGAAAATCGGGAAATCCTGGGGCAGTTTCACTTCGGCGACGGCCACCCGCAGCACTTTGCCGCCCGAGAGCGGCAAGGTCATGAACTCCGCCGCCTGGCCGGAGGTCTTCTGGCCCACGGCCAGCGCGTTATCCACCACCCGCAGCACGGCGGCCGCCACCTCGGGTGCGCCCGCCGTTTCGCGGTGCACGAGCGTGACCACCACGCCGTGGAAGGCGGGGTCGCGGTCCGACGTGAACATTTGCTCCTGTTTCGCGCTGGGCCGGTGGACGGCGAATAGCATTTTGCCCTTGGGCGTGAGGCGCTTGACCACTTCGGCCGCCAGCTCGAAATCGCTGTTGGTGGGCGTGGCGCGCAGATCCAGGATCAACGAGGAAATTTTCTTGGCGTTGAAGTTGCCCAGCGCGGCGTCGAATTCCGCCAGGTGCCCCTTGGTCAATGACCCGAGGCGGACGTAGCCGATCTTCTCATCCAGGATCTCGCTGCGGAACGGGCTGTCGCTTTCCTTCGCCTGTTCTTCGGAACGGATGGATGCGCCGCCGCCCAGGCGCTCCAGCAGCCCTTGCAGCGTGGCCCGGTTGAGCGCGGCGTCGTCGAAAGCCGCCCGGCGCACGTAGCTGGAGCGCAGGAGTTCCAGCGCTTTCTGCGCGTCGGCGTCGGAGAGGTTATCCACCGCCACGCGGGGATTCACCGTTGCGGGCGTCTTGGCCGGAGCTGGGGTTGGAGCCGCCGGGGTGGGGGATGCGGACGCGGCGGGCGCGGCGTTTCCAGCCAGGGCAAGGGGAGCCGCCAGCATGAGTTGCGCGGCAAGGGGGAGAAGGAATTTCTTCATGGATCAAGGCGGCTTTCTGCGTGGGACGAGGGGGACGCTACAACCCTTTCGCGCCGATGTCGCGCCGGAAAGTCGCCCCTTCGAAATGAATCCGCTCCACGGCTTCGTAGGCTCGCGCCTGGGCCGCGCCGAGACCGGCTCCCAGCGCCGTCACGCCCAGCACGCGCCCGCCCGCCGTGATGAGGTTCTTCTCGTCGTCCCACTGCGTGCCCGCGTGGAAGACGGTGACGCCTTCCAGCGCCTCGGCGTCTTCGATCCCGGTGATTTTTTTGCCCTTGGAATAGCTCCCCGGGTAGCCGCCGGAGGCCATGACGACGCAAACCGCCGCGCGCGGGTCCCACGCGGGCTGGATCGTGTCGAGCTTGCCGTCGATCGTCGCCTCCAGGAGTTCGGCCAGGTCGTTCCGGAGCCGGGGCAAGAGCACCTGCGTCTCCGGGTCGCCAAAGCGGCAGTTGAACTCCAGCACCTTCGGCCCCTCGGCCGTGATCATCAGGCCGGGGAAAAGGAGGCCGCGGAAGCGCAGGCCGTCTTTCTTCAACCCCGCCATGAAAGGCTCCATCACCTCGCGGTGAATGCGCTCGACGATCTCGGGCGTCACCAGTTTGTCGGGCGGGGAAAACGTCCCCATCCCGCCCGTGTTCGGCCCCTGGTCGCCGTCGAAAATCTGTTTGTGATCCTGCGCCGCCGGGAAGAGCATGTAATGCTCGCCGTCCACCAGCGCGTGCACGGAGCATTCCTGGCCCGTGAGAAATTCCTCGATCACCACGCGGTCGCCCGCCGCGCCGAACCGCCGTTCCTCCATGATCGTGTGGACGGCCTGCGCCGCCTCCCACGGGGTCTGGGCGATGATGACCCCCTTGCCCAGCGCCAGCCCGTCGGCCTTGATGACGAGCGGGTAGCGGCTCGTCTGGCAGAAGCGGTGGGCCGCCGTGCTGTCCGTGAAATGGCCGCTCGCGGCCGTCGGGATGCCGTGGCGCTGCATGAACTCCTTGGCGAACACTTTGCTCGACTCCAGCCGGGCCGCCGCCTGCGCCGGGCCGAAGATGCGCAGCCCCGCGTGCTCGAAATGGTCCACGATCCCCGCCGCCAGGGCGTCATCCGGGCCCACCACCGTCAGGTCGATCCCCTCGGCGCGGGCGAATTTCACCAGCCCCGCGTGGTCGCTGATCGGCAGGGGGACGTTCGTGGCGAGCATCCCGATGCCCGCGTTGCCGGGCGCGCAGAAGATCTCGCTCACCCGGGGCGATTGTTTCAATTTCCAGACGAGGGCGTGCTCCCGCCCGCCGCTGCCGATCACAAGGATTTTCATGGGGGCACAAGGAAAGCAGGAATGCGGCAAAAGCGGAATCCTGTTTTTTACAACGCTTGATGGTTCAGCGCCTGAGTTTCGCCCCGGGGGTTTTTCCACCGGAAAGATCCGGCGATGGCCCGGGTGACAAACGCTTTGGCGCAGGCCACGGCATCGGCCAGCGGCTTCCCGGAGGCCAGCCCCGCCGCGATGGCGGCGGAAAGCGTGCACCCCGTCCCGTGCGTCGAGACGTCCGCGATACGCGGGGCGCGGAATACCCGCTCTTCTCCCTCCGGCGTCACCAGCAAATCGGCGGCTTCCCCCGCCAGGTGCCCCCCTTTGAGGAGAAAGGCGCATCCGTGGCGGGCGCACAGGTCCCGCCCCGCCCGGCGCATGGCCTCCAGGTCCCCCACCGGTGCGCCCCAGAGCGCGGCGGCTTCGGGGAGGTTGGGCGTCACCAGGGCCGCGAGGGGAAAGAGAAGGTCTTTGTAGGCGGCCACGGCCTCCGGCTCCAGCAGCGGCGCGCCGCTCGTGGCCACCATCACGGGGTCCACCACCAGCAGGGGCCGCGACGGTTCCAGCGCCGCGCGGACCGCCTCCACCACCGCCGCCGAGTGCAGCATCCCGGTCTTCACCGCCATCACCGGGAAAGCCGCCAGGCAGAGGCGGATCTGTTCGCCCACGACCTCCGGCGGCACCGGGGCGATGGCGCTCACCTTGCCGGGGACCTCCGCCACCACGCAGGTGACGGCCGTCAGCCCATACACCCCCAGCGCCGTGAACGTCTTCAAATCGGCCTGGGCCCCGGCCCCGGCGCTGCTGTCGGAACCGGCGATGGAGAGAGCGGCGGGAATGGGCATGGCGAGAAAACTTAGCCAAACCGCGCCTCGCGCGCGAATCCAAAAAATCCGCGCGATTCGCAGCCGCCCTCCCCGGTTTGGACAACCGCGCGGCGGCTCCGCGCCGAACCCCCGGGCATGAACCCGTGGCAGGTCTGGATCGCGGCAGCGGCTTTTCTATGCGGGGGCGTCATGCCTCTGCGGGCCGATCTGGTTATCGTGCAAAAAGTGGAGGAAAGCGGTTCCCGCCGCCCCCCCGCCGAGATCGTCATCAAAGTGAAGGGGCCCAAGCTCCGCGCCGATCTCTCCCCGGAGATCTCCATCCTCATGGATACCGCCACCGGCGAGACCACGACGCTCTGCCACGACCGGAAAACCTGCCTCGTCCTCTCCGGCTCCGCCACGCGGCGGCTCCAGGAGCAGATCCGGCAACTCCAGGGAACCGCCCGGCAGGCTGCGGCGGCCGATGCGTCTCCCGCCGTCCAACTGACCGCCACCGGGCGGCACGAGCCCATCGGCGGCCGGGACGCCGACATTTACACCGCCGAGAACGGAGCCGTCAAAATCACCTGGTGGATCGCCAAAAAGGGGGGCGATTGGGAGAAATACCTGCCCCAGCTCGCCCCCTTGCAGCGCGCCCCCATGGTCCAGCTCGCGGCGGGGCTGGGATTCCTGCCCGCCGGGCTCGACCTTCCCGGCCTGGCGCTCAAAACCGAGCTGAACGCCCCCGACGGCCGGAGGATCGCCACCACACTGCTTGCCATCAGGGAAGAACCGATAGAGAATGGCGACTTTGCCGTTCCGCCCGGCTACCATGCCATCGCCGAGCCCTCCTTCGGCACCCCCTTGACTTCGCCATGAAAATGATCGTTGCAGAAGATGACCCTCTTTCCCGGGAGATTATCGTCCAAATATTGACCAACCTGGGGCACCACGTCCGGGCCTTCCCGACGGGCGACGCGGCCTGGGGAGCCTTTCAGCAAGAACCGGCCGAAGTCATCTTCAGCGACTGGGTCATGCCCGGGCTCGACGGCCTGGAATTTTGCCGCCGCATCCGGCAGCTCCAGACCAAAAGCTACGTTTACTTCATCCTGGCCACCGGCGGGCGGACGGAAAACGCCGATCACGACGCCGCCGTGCGGGCGGGCGTGGACGACTTCCTCATCAAGCCCGTCAACCCGGACGAAATCTGGCGGCGGCTCTTCGTGGCCAAGCGCATCCTGGACTTCACCCGGCACATCCGGCAGATCAAAGCGCTCCTGCCCGCCTGCATGGTGTGCAAGAAGATCCGCGACGACAACGCCTACTGGCAGGACTTCGAGTCGTACATCCAGGAGCAGCCCAACGAGGACTCTTCGGCCTATATTTGCCCCGATTGCCAGCGCGCCCAGGCCGAAGCGGCCGCCCAGCACCATTAACGAGCGCAAAGAGGTTTATCCGCAGATTTCGCGGAGGGACGCAGATTGGAAGGCAGAAGATCCCTTTTTGTAATCTGTGAAAATCTGCGTCATTCGCGAAACATGCGACAAAGGTTCGGCCAACTTGCTTGTCATCCCGACCGCGGGGAGGGACCTCGCAAACGTCTCGGCGCTTTCCTTTCTTCGGAAGCCTGATGCCTTGGCGAGATCCCTCGCAAGCTCGGGATGACATGTGGCGGCGCGCCGTTTTCATGCCGCGTGGGGCGGTTCGCGAATTTAGAGAGGTTTGTCCGCAGATTTCGCGGAGGGACGCAGATTGAAAGGCTGCGGAGCTTTTCTGGAATCTCTGAAAATCTGCGTCGTTCGCGAAACGTGAGGCAAAGGTCCGGCCAACTTGCTTGTCATCCCGACCGCAGGGAGGGACCTCGCAAACGTCTCGGCGCTTTCCTTTCTTCGGAAGCCTGATGCCTTGGCGAGATCCCTCGCAAGCTCGGGATGACATGTGGGGATGCGCCGTTTTCATTCTCTGCTTTCTATCACGAACTTCGCTGACGAAGGAGCTTGCCGGCGTGTTATTGCGCCGAGGGATACCTCCACACCCAGTCGCCTTGCTGGATGTCCTGGCGTCCCTTGTCTTTGACGCCGGGCACGCCGCCGTCATCGCGTTCGTTCCAGCCCACGGAGTAAAGGAGAAACAAGCCGTCCGTGGTCCGCCGGTAGTGCAGCGGCTCGCCGGTGATGACATCGTGCGGCAGCTTTGCGAGATATTGCGGCACCAGGGCTTCGAGCGTCTCGGGATACCCGCCGTGCGCCAGCCGGTAACGCTCCAGGCCGCAGGCGATCAGCGCTTCGTCGACGGTTGTTTGCGAGGAGGCGAATTTGCTGATCGAGGGGGTGATGGCCGGAATCGTGAGTCTTGCCAGCGGGGTATCGAGGGAATAGGTGCCTGCCAGCCGTTGCATTTCCGCTTCCGCCGCCTTGAGGGGCTCCATCAAAACACGATGGGCGGACGGGTCCACCCCGGCCCGGAGATAACGTTCGTAAAACTGGCTCAAGACAAGGAGGTTTTGCCAGGCCCTCGCCCGGAGCAGGGCCGCCGTGCATTGCAGCATGAAGGATGATCGGGCCGTCTCTGGAGCCGGGCCCATCAGCGTCATTTGTTGGAGAAGGCCGGGGTTCCTGACGACTTTGGGCCAATAGTCGGCGGCCGCCGCTCTTTCACTTTCGAGAGCGCGGCGGACGTCTTTGAGGAGATCCAGGCGCGAAAGGTCCCCCTGCATCGCGGTCAATTGGGTGTCGGACCATTGGTGCGCCGCCAAGCCTTCCCAGATGACCTGGCAATGGAGGGAAAGAATGGAGAGACGAACCAGTTGGGAGATCAGCAGCGGCTCGTCGCTCACGCTGAGAGCAAGCCGGTTCAGCGTTTGTTCATCGGCGAAAGCCCGGTCCGCATCCCCCTGGCTCAAGGCGGCGAGCGCGCGCAAGGTATAAAGACGCTGCAACCCCATCAGCGCGGTGATATGCGGCAGACGCGCCGCAAACCCCTCTTCATACGGGATGGGAAACCGGGAAAATCGCCGGCGGCTCGCCTCGCTGATTTCGCTCAATTCCGTGTCGTATTTTTCGAGCGCGCCGAGGATATCGGGATCGCCAAGGTAAACACCCCATCCTTTGAGGTCGACTCGCTGAGCCTTCCACATCCCGACCAGAACGGGGGCGGGGGAATTCGCGGGCGTGCCGTGGATCTTCAACGTCTCCCCCAGCCGCGTGCCGTAGCCGGTGTCCGGGCCGAACAATGGCTTCAAGAGCGGCGTCATGGCGAAGTTCTCGTCGTCCGGCACGGGCGGGGGGACAAACGCGGCGAGGGCGAACTTTTCCCCGCGCGCTTCCGCTTCGCGCTTGTGGTTTTCCCAGGCTCTCTTGCCACGGAAGCTCTCTTCCGCGATCCAAAGCGCGGCCAGCGTGACGAGAACGACCAGGCCGAAAAAAAGGATTCGGAGCGTTTTGAACAGTTTCTGTTTCATTGGTTAAGCCATGACGGTTTGCGTGGGGGGACGGACTAAAGCGCCGGGATTGCCGCGCGGCAGAGGAATCGCATCGCGCGGTTGCGCCGGATCAACGTCGCCCCGCAGCAGGAGATGGAGCTGGCGTTGCTGTGCGGCAAAGCACGCCGGCAACTCCACGGAGGAACAATAGACGGGGCCGGAACCGGCTCCGGCCGCCTCCGGTTGCGAGGCCGCGTTGAGTCCCAAAATGACGAGCCACGCGCAAGCCACCGCCGCCCAGGCCGTGGGCGAGGGCCAGAGCCACGCCAGCCACCACGGATGGGCGGGCAGGGGAGCCGGTTCGGCGCTCGCGGGTTCGGCATCTTCCTCCCGGCCTGCCCGCGCCGCCGCCAAAATCCCGGCGCGCCACTCCGGCGGGAGGGGGCGTGGCGGCTGCCGGTTCAGGAATTGCTCAAAGTCGTCCATACGTTAAACGATTTCGTCATAAAGGGGACGCAGCCGGGCGCGCAATTTGTCTAGCGCATACCGGTAGCGGCTGGCGGCGGTGTTGGCGGGGATGCCGAGGATCTCCGCGATTTCCTCGAACGTCGCCTCCTCCCACAGTTTCAGATGCACCACGGCGCGCTGCTCCGGGGGCAACCCGGCCAAGGCCTCCGAAAGCGCCCGGCGGAAGGCGGCTTCGTCCGGGTTCGGGCTTTCCTGGAAGAGCGGCGTTTCTCCGGCCAGCGCGGCGTGGTATTTCTCGCGCGCGGACCGCCGCCGCCGCAGATCGAACGCGGTGTTTTTGGCAAGGCGCAGCAAAAAGGCCCGCTCATCGCGCACCCCGGCCAGCAACCCGGGGCGGATGGCGATCCGGGCAAAGACCTCTTGCAACACGTCCCGGCAATCCGATTCGTTCTGCGTGATGCTCAAGACCCACGCGAAAAGCGCCGCCGCATGCGCGTCGTAAAGACGTTCCAGGTCGTCGGAGGGGGCGGGAGAGGAAGGTTCGGGGGGCACGGGCGCGTTTGGAAGCATGACGCACCTTCCGGCCCGATTTGTCTAAATTTATCGCAAAAGAAACCCCCTTTCCATTTTCCCGCGCCCCCGTTACCCTGTGGGCCTTCGCCGATGGAGAAAGATTACAAAGTCAAACTCGAGGTCTTCGAAGGGCCGCTCGATCTCCTGCTTTATCTCATCAAGCGGGACGAGATCGACATCTACGACATCCCCATCGAGCACATCACCCGGCAATACCTCGAATACCTGGAGGCATTCCAGGAGCTGGACCTCGACATCGCGGGCGAGTTCGTCGTCATGGCGGCCAACTTGATCTACATCAAGAGCCGCAGTTTGCTCCCCGTCCAGCCGCCGGGCGAGGAGGAGATGGAGGAAGAGGCCGACCCGCGCTGGGAACTCGTCCGCCAGCTCCTCGAATACAAGAAATTCAAGGATGCCGCCGCCCATCTCGGCGAACGCGAGGCGCACCAGTCGAACCTGTTCCCCCGGGTCGCCCCCGCGCCCGAACTCCCCGAGGAGCGCCCCCTTTCCGAAGTCAGCATCTTCGACCTGATCAACGCCTTCCAAAAGGCCCTGAAAAGGATCCACAAAACCGACGACCTGCGCGAGATCTTCGAGGAAAACTACACCGTCTCGGACAAGATCGACTTCGTCCTGCGCATGACCTCCTCGCGCGTGCCGGTCAAATTCAGCGAACTTTTCGCCCACGCCGCCTCGCGCACGGAAATGGTGGTGACGTTCCTCGCCATGCTGGAGCTGATCCGGCTCAAGCAGCTCGCCATCATCCAGAGCGAGCCGTTCGGGGAGATCGAAGTGAGCCGCCGGGAGGAGGAGGAGCGCGCCCCCGCGCCTGTTCCCGGGGCCGTAGCCCCGGCCCCCGCCGGGGAAGAAGCGCCCTAAAGGAGTTCAAACGCCGTTGCCATTCATGAACGCAAAAACCAAATGCATCCTGTTCGCCCTGCTTCTCGTCGCGGCCAATTGGCATTGGTCGTGGACGACGTTGCGGGCCATCGAAGGCGCGAAAATCACCACCACCGTGAACATCGACGGAGCAAGTATCGCGCTCCTGGCCTGTTTGGGGATCTTCCTCGTCCTTTCCGTCCGCCTTTGCCGGCTTATCCGCCTGCTGCTCGACCGGCAGATACGGGTTCCGCGGGAGGCGAAATTTGTCTCATGGGAACCGGTCCCCTTCCTCGTGCCGCTTTTCTTCCATCTCAGCGGTTCGTATGTGACGTCTTCCGGCGAGTTTACCACCACGGTCACTTCCGGCTACGGCTCGGACGCCGGTTTGTCTTTGTTTGTTTTTGCGGCGATCCTCTTTGCGGTCTACCAATTTGGAGCGGGCTTGCAGCAATACGCCGGAGGGCCAGAGTCCGGAATCCGCCGTGGGGAACAGGGAGGAAATGTATGATTCTCGCGGTTTCCATCGGGGCCGGGCTGTTGGTCGCGGCGCTGCTCTTTCGCGTCTTTTTTGACGACTGGGGCGGCTTTTGGGAATGCGTCCGGTATTATTTAACGCCCGACGTCATCTCGCTTTTTCGCGGAGAATGGGGGGCGGACCAGTGGGCCACCATGAAGCTGGGCATTTATACCGCTCTGTCCGTGGGCAGCGGCTATCTCGCCTTTGTGAAGTTGCACCAGCTTTTTGGATGAGGGCGGCATCGGTTTTCCCCTGCATTTCCTTCGTGCCCTCTGTGTCCTCGGTAGTGTAAATTGCGGGACCCATGCTGCTCAAAGAAGTCATCGAGGCGCTTATCTTCGCCTCCGCCAAGCCGCTCACGACCAAGGAAATCGTGGCCGCCTTGCGCGCGGCGTTGAACGACTCCGACGACGAGCCCGTGCGCGCCATGGCCAAGCTCAAGGAGGCCG
>JAQTMF010000011.1 GCA_028714515.1 Chthoniobacteraceae bacterium
GGATTTTACAATCTCAGACATTGCCGCCTACTACGAAGGCCTTTCGCTATAGGCTCTTGGTTTGGAAGAGAGCCTTTGTGCCCTCTTCACCGTCCATTATACACGGGGTGCATTACACAAGGATTTTGAGGATTGAGAGGATTTTGCTGGCAGCCTGCCACGCGAGGCGTGACTTCCGGCATCAATCCCTTGCAATGCCGAAGCGTTTTCGCGAATCCCGGCGGGTCAGCCTTCGGGAAAAATCCTGTCAATCTTCCTAATCTTGTTCATCCTGTTAAAATTCCGGCGCATCGTCTGCCTCCTTAACCTTTCCCCCTCCCGTTCATCCTGTCTTTTGCGCCAGCCTAAAGGCGTGAACACGGCCTAGTATTCGGTTTCTCCGACGACCAGGTGCACGACTCCCGCCGGGTCGCTCACGTAAAACCCGTCAAAATCTTCCGGCAGCGACTCCAGCTCATCGCGGCGGGGCACGCCGTGGTTCTTCAAATAGCGGGCCGCGCCCATCGTGTCGTTGGTCTCCAGCTCCAGCCAAACGTCGGCGCGCGAAAGCTGGGGCGCTTTATCCACCCAGAGCCGGGACGGGCCGAACTGGAAAATGCACCCTTCCGGCTCCTCCTCCACCAACGGGAGATTCAGCGTGTCACGGTAAAAAGCGACCGTGGCCTCGTACTCGTGCAGAGGCACCTTGATGGCAATGTTGATGCCGCCGTTGAACGTGGGGTTGGAAATATTCGAAACCATACGCGACTACCATGCGGCCAAAACAGGCGGCAGGAAAGCAGAAAGCAAGCGGGGGATTTTGCCGATTTTTTGCCGGGCTTTACTGCGCCTTGTCCTCATTGGCGCATGCCCACCACACGCCGCCGAGAAACGCGACAAAGAGAACCAAAAACATCCCTAGTGTTAACATAGATCATGATGTTGTGCGCCCGATGGGCTCGCGGCGTCAATGGGATTCCTGCCGCGCGCCTATTTTTCCACGCCAAAAAAATCGAACAGCACCGCGCGGTACACGGCGCGCTTGAATTCCGGCAGCCAGCAAAGATCGAACTCCCCGGGGCGGATCCAGCGGGTGCGCTGGAACTCCGGGTGAGCCGTTGCCACGTTGATGCGTGTTTCCAGGCACGTCATGAGCGTTAGGAAATAGGTCTGCTGCTGGCCGTCGAATCCCTTCTTTTTGCGGCCTTTGCCGAAGAGGTAGCGATAGGGGCCTTTGCTGGTGATCACGACATAGTCATCGCGGCGCAGCGATAGTTCCTCCTCCATCTCGCGCACCAGCGCCTCTTCTTCCGTTTCCCCCTGGTTCAGGCCTCCCTGGGCGAACTGCCAGCAACCGGCCTCGCGCAGCCGCTCGCAGACGAGGATGCGGCCGTCGGTCCGCTGGAGAATGCCGGCGGCGTTGAGACGGTATCGTGGGGAAGAAAGCGGGGCGGCCATTTTCAACCCCATCATCGCGCGCGAGGCGCTTTTTGGCGCTTCTCTTTTTTCACCACGACGGCGGCGGGACGCGGCCGGGCGGCGCGCCGGGCCGGGGGGCGCTGATGGAGAGCCTGGCTCAAGTGGGGCGCGAAAAGATGCGGCTCCAGCAGGAACGAATCGTGCCCTTTGTCGGAATGCACGGTGATCCAGATCACGGGCACATGCGCGCCTTTGAGGATTTTCACCAGTTTCCCCTGCTCCTTGGGCGGGAATGCGCCGTCGGAGTCGATGCTGAATACCAGGTATTCCTGGCTCTGGCAGCGGGAGAACAGCTCCGTGCAGGTGGCCGCGCCGGACTCGGTCAGCAGGTTGAACCACTGCCACGCGTCCAGGATGCGCAGGTAGGAGTTGGCGTCGAACCGGGTCACGAATTTGACCCCCTGGTGCAGCATATACGACTCCACCGGGCTGTTCATCGCATACCAGCCGAACGGCGGGGCGTCGCTCACTACCACGTTGCGCGCGCGCTCCTTCACCGCTTCCAGCGAGATGAATGTTTTGTGCGCGATGCGGCGCGCCAGCGCGAGGCCCGTCTCCGGGCGCGGCCCCTCGTAGTGGTCGCCGCCGCGGAAGTTCGGGTCGGCTTCGATCGCCGTGATCTGCTCGAAATTCATGATGCGCTGCAAGATCGTCGTCTCCGGGCCGCAGCCGATCGGGATGACGATGCCCACGCGGTCGGGGTAGCGCGTGGCGAGGCTCAAGGCGAGCAGGCCGCCCAGCGAGGGGCCCACCACGGCGTGGAGCTTGTAGACCCCCAGGTAATCCAGCAGCCGGACCTGGGAATCCACGATATCGCTGATGCGCAACACCGGGAACGCCGGGCCCCAGGCCCTGCCGTTGGCCGGGTCCAGCGACGCCGGGCCGGTGGAGCCGTAGCAGCCGCCCAGGTAGTTCACGCAGACGACGCAATAGGTGCGGGTGTCGAGCGCCTTGCCGGGGCCGATAAAGTCGTCCCACCACCCCACGTGCAACTCGTCCGACCAGCGGCCGTCGAGCCCGGGCACATCGCGGTTGATCCCCGCCGCGTGCTGGCTGCCCGTCATTGCGTGGAAAAGCAGGATGACGTTGGAGCGCGCCGCGTTCATCTTCCCGTAGACTTCATACGCGAGCGTAAACCGCTCCAGTGCCGTCCCGCATTGGAGACGCATCGGGGCGGCCGGGTCGCAGAATTCGAAAAACCGGGTTTGAACTTTGCCGATGGAACCTTTGGGTCGCTTCATGGAATCGAAAAAAAATCAGATCATTCGCGCATCCCTAAAGTGACACGCCGCCGGCCGCGCGCAATGCCTGATCGAGATCCGCCGTGAGATCCTCCACCGCTTCCAGCCCAATGGAAAGCCGGATGAAGTCGGGGCTGACGCCGGTGGAGAGCTGTTCCTCGGGCGTGAGCTGCGAGTGGGTCGTGGAGGCCGGGTGGATGATCAGGCTCTTGGCGTCGCCGATATTGGCCAGGTGCGAGAAGAGTTTCACGGAGTTGATCACCCGCTTGCACGCCTCGTAGCCGCCCTTCACGCCAAAGCCCGCCAGGCCGCCGAAGCCGCCCTTGAGGTATTTGGCCGCCGTCGCGTGGCTCGGGTGCCCTTCCAGGCCGGGATAATTGACCCACGCGACCGCCGGATGCGCCTGGAGGAACCGGGCCACCGCCAGCGCGTTCTCGCTGTGCCGCACGATCCGCAGCGGCAGCGTCTCCAGCCCTTGGAGCAACTGGAATGCGTGGAAGGGGCTCAACGCCGCGCCCAGATCGCGCAGCCATTGCAGCCGCACCTTGAACACAAACGCCACGTTGCCGAGGCCGGGGAAGTTCCCCAGCGCGTCCCAGAAAACCAGCCCATGGTAGCTCGGGTCGGGCTCCGTGAACTCCGGGAATTTCCCGTTGTTCCAGGCGAACTTGCCGGAATCGACAATCACGCCGCCCAGCACCGTCCCGTGCCCGCCCACGTATTTCGTGGCCGAAAGCACGACGATATCCGCGCCGTGGTCGATGGGCCGCACGAGACCGACGCCGACGGTGTTGTCCACCACGAGCGGAATCCCCGCCTCGTGGGCGATCGCCGCCAGGGCCTCGAAATCCGGCACGTCCAGCTTCGGGTTGCCGATGGTTTCCGCGTAAATCGCGCGCGTTTGCGGCGTGATCGCCTGGCGGAAGGCCGCGACGTTCTGCGAATCGACGAATTTCACGCTCCGGCCCAGCTTCGGGAAGGTGTGTTGGAAGAGGGAATACGTCCCGCCGTAGAGATTATCGGCCGAAACGATCTCGTCGCCGGGGCGCGTGATCGCCAGGAGCGCGTTGCTGATCGCCGCCATGCCGGACGCCGTGGCCACCGCGCCGGTGCCCCCTTCGAGAGCCGCCATGCGCTTCTCGAACACATCGTTGGTCGGGTTCATCAACCGGGTGTAAATATTGCCGAACTCTTTGAGCCCGAAGAGATTGGCGGCGTGCTCCGTGTTTTTGAAGACGTAGGAAGTCGTCAGGTAAATCGGAACGGCACGAGAGCCGGTCACGGGGTCGGGCACCTGGCCCGCGTGGAGCGCGAGCGTTTCAAATTTCGGTTGAGACATAAAGGGTATCTTGAAACGGTCCGCGCCATTTCTCCAGAAGAAAGAAGGGCCCTCTCCAGCGCATGTCATCCCGAGCAAAGCGAGGGTCTAGAGAGCCCGCGGAAACTCCAGGCTCCAACGAAGGGACCGGCGTTTGGAGGGATTCTTCAACTGCCACGATTCCAGGGAATAGCAACGGCTTGCATGGCGCGGAGATCCCTCACGTGCGTTCGGGATGACACGGTTCCTGCGCCGTCGGCTTTCCCGCGCCGTCGGTTTTCCCGCGCCGTCGGCTTTCTCCCGGTTCCCGGCTTGTCATCCCGAGCAAAGCGAGGGATCCCGCAAAGTCCAGAGAGCCCGCGAAAACTCCAGGCCCCAACGAAGGGACCGGCGTTCGGGGGGACTCTTCAACTGCCACGATTCCAGGGAATAGCAACGGTTTGCATGGCGCGGAGATCCCTCACATGCGTTCGGGATGACAGTGTTCCCGCGCCGTCGGCTTTCTCCCGGTTCCCGGCTTGTCATCCCGAGCAAAGCGAGGGATCCCGCAAAGTCCAGAGAGCCCGCGAAAACTCCAGGCTCCAACGAAGGGACCGGCGCTTGGAGGGATTCTTTAACTGCCGCGATGCCAGGAAATAGCAACGGCTTGCATGGCGCGGAGATCCCTCACGTGCGTTCGGGATGACACGGTTCCCGCGCCGTCGGCTTTGCCACGCCGTCGGTTTTCTCCCGGTTCCCGGCTTGTCATCCCGAGCAAAGCGAGGGATCCCGCAAAGTCCAGAGAGCCCGCGAAAACTCCAGGCCCCAACGAAGGGACCGGCGTTCGGGGTGACTCTTCAACTGCCACGATTCCAGGGAATAGCAACGGCTTGCATGGCGCGGAGATCCCTCACGTGCGTTCGGGATGACAGTGTTCCCGCGCCGTCAGCTTTCCCGCACCGTCGGCTTTCCCGCGCCGTCGGCTTTCCCGCGCCGTCGGCTTTCCCGCGCCGTCGGCTTTCCCGCGCCGTCAGTTGTCGGGGAACAGTTTCGGAGCAAGGTCTTCCCATCGGGGATTCATGGATGCCACCAGCGCATCCTTTTTGGCTCGCCGCCATCCCTTGATCTCTTTTTCGCGGGCAATCGCCGCGTTTGGGTCGGGATATACCTCGTAATAAACAAGCCGGTTCACGTGGTACCTCTTGGTGAACCCCTCCATGCATTGGTTGCGGTGCTCCCACACCCGCCGCTGTAGGTTGTTCGTGACGCCGGTGTACAGCACCACCCTTGATGCGTTGGCCATCAGGTAAACAAAGAGGTCTTTCACGCCTCCCCCCTCCCTGCCGCTATTCCCCGGTCAGGGTGCGGTATTCGGCGGCGTCTTTCAACTGGCCCACTTCGTCGGGGACCTCGGGGGCGATCACAAAGAGCCACCCTTCGCCGTACGGGTCGGTGTTCACCAGCGCGGGATTGTTTTCCAGCGCCTCGTTGACCGCCACGACGGTTCCCGTCAATGGCGCGTAAATGTCTCCGGCCGCTTTTACCGATTCCACCACCGCGGCGGCCGCTTTGGCCTCCAGCTTGGCTCCCACTTTCGGCAGCTCCACGTAAACGACGTCGGTCAGTTCGGCTTGGGCGTGGTCGGTTACGCCGATGCGGGCGTTGCCGCCTTCGAGGCGAACCCATTCGTGCGTTTCGGTGTATTTCAGGTCGTCGGGAACGTTCATGTCTATTTCTTGTGGAGCGGTTTTTTCTCGATGGTCGCCGGGAAGCGGCGGCCCCGGATGTCAATTTCGATTTCCTCGTTGATCCGGGCGAATTCGGAAGGGATGTAGGCCATGCCGATGCCGATGCCCATGGAGGGCGATACGGTGCCGCTCGTGGTTTCGGCGATGGGCTGCCCGTTTTTGTAAACTTTGTAGTGCGCGCGCGGCGGCGGGGTCTTGCCCTTCATCTTGAAGGGAACCAGCCGGCTGCCGACGCCTTTTTGCCGTTGCTCGGCCAGCGGGGCGCGCCCGATGAAGTCGGGCTTTTCCAGATCGACAAAGAAAGACAACCCGGCTTCCAGCGGGGTGTGGGCGGGGGATAAATCCGAGCCGTTGAGGGGGTAGCACATTTCCAGGCGCAGCGTGTCGCGCGCGCCCAGGCCGCACGGCTTGATGCCGAGGTCCGCCCCTTTCTCCAGGATCTCCTTCCACACCGCGGCGGCGCACTCGGCGGGGAAGAAAAGCTCAAAGCCGTCCTCGCCGGTATACCCGGTGCGGGCGATCCAGATCGCCGTGCACCCCACCTCGCACCGTTTGATCTCGTTGCGGGCGGGCCGGGAGATTTTCCCTTCAAAAAAGCGGTCGAAAAGCGTCACGGCGCGCGGCCCCTGCACGGCCAGGCCGGCGAAGTCGCCGCTCCGGTCCTCCACGGTCACGCCGGGGAGAACGTGGGAGCGCATCCAGGCGACATCCTTCTCGATCATGCTGGCGTTGACCACCAGCAGGTAGCGCTGTTCCTCCAGTTGGTAAACGAGCAGGTCATCAATGATGCCCCCTTTTTCGTTGAGCAAAAAGGTGTATTGGCATTCCCCGGGGGTGAGCCGGTCCACGTTGTTGGTGAGCAGGCGGTTCAGCCAGGCCTTCGCCTCCGCGCCGCTCACGAAGACCTCGCCCATGTGGGAGATATCGAAAACGCCCACGGCATGGCGCACGGCGTGGTGCTCATCCAGAATGCCGCTGTATTGAACCGGCATGTGCCAGCCGCCAAAATCGACCATTTTGCCGCCTGCGGCGACATGGGCATCAAACAATGGCGTTTTTTTCGGAGGAACGGATGAAGTGGTTTCGGCGGACACGCGGCCATCGTATCCGGCGTATGGACAATGTCAATCACGCGCCCTCCCGGGCTTTGAAAGGTTGCCTTGGGGGAGATTCAACGCTATGAAGAGCCGTTTGACCCACCGCACATGAACGTGATTGATTCTCTCGAACGCCGTTTCGGCCGCTTTGCCATCCCGGGACTGGTGCGGATGATCGTTGTCCTGAACGCGGTGGTTTTCCTTTGCGGTAAGTTTAGTCCCGGCTTTCTCTCCAACCTGGACCTGAACCCGGCGGCCGTTCTGCACGGGGAAGTCTGGCGGCTCGTCACCTACATCCTCATCCCGGAAACCGGCAGCTACCTCTTGATTCTCCTGGCCCTTTGGTTCCTCTGGATGATCGGCGACGGACTGGAGGGCGTGTGGGGGGCCTTCCGCCTCAATCTCTTTTACCTGATCGGCATGGTGGGAACCACCGCCGCCGCTTTTCTTTTCGGCGCGCAGTTCTCCAACGTGATGCTCAACACGTCGCTCTTTTTCGCCTTCGCCTGGTTTTTCCCGGACATGGAGATCTACCTGCTGGGCATCCTTCCCATGCGCGTCAAGTGGCTGGCGTGGGCCATGGCCGCCTGGTTTGCGCTCCAGTTCCTCGCGGGGAACGCCGCCTTTAAAATGGCGATGGCCGCCTCGCTCGCCAACTACCTCCTCTTCTTCGGGCCGGAGATCATCGCCCATCTGCGCCACCGCCGCTCGGTAGGCGTTCGGCGGCAGCGATTTGAGCAGGCCGCCCCGCCGGAGGAAGAACCGCTCCACCGCTGCGTTGTCTGCCACCGCAGCGACCTCTCCAACCCCGAACTGGAATTCCGCGTCGCCCGCGACGGCAACGACTACTGCACGGAACACCTCCCCAAGCCTCCCCCCGCCACCCCGGCATGAACTTCTTCCTCGGCATCCTGGGGCTTCTGGCGGCCGCCGATTTTTTCCTGTGGTGGCAGAGCGCCCGTCTCCTCGGCCGCCGCGCCTCTCTCGCGGCACGCGTCACGCTGCACGGCTTCTTCTTCCTGCAAACCGGGGTGGTCGTCCTCTTTCTCTCGACCGTCTTTAGCCTGCGCGGCTGGCATCTCCTCCACGCGCTTCCGACATCGGTGTTCCTCGTCATCTACCTCTGGCATCTCGTTCTCGTCCCCCTGGCCCTGGGGGGGCACTTCCTGGGAATCACCGCCGCGACCGCCGCCGGGGCGGCGCACCGCGTCCGCCAATGGCTCTTGCCCCCGCCCCCCGCGCTTCCGGCGGAGAATCCCCCAACCGGCGGCCCGGGCGGCCTCTCGCGCCGGGAGTTCCTGGGAACCCTGGCCGCCCTCACCCCGCCCCTGCTGACCTTCCCCTTGAGCGCCTACGCGGGAGCCCAGTCCAAGACCTTCCGCATCCGGCGCATCGAGGTTCCGCTGGCGGGGCTGCCCCCGGCCCTCGACGGCGCGACGATCGTCCACCTCTCCGACCTGCACATCGGCCAGTTCACGCACGGGCGCATCCTGCGGCGCATCGTCGAAGCCACCAACGCCTTCCACGCCGACTTGACCGTCTTTACCGGCGATCTCATTAACGGCGACTTCGCGGATCTCCCCGAAGCCTTCCAAATGTTGCGGGCCCTCCAGCCCGCCCCCTTCCTGTGCGAAGGCAATCACGACGTCGGCTTCAACCGGGCCGGGTTCGAGAGGATCGTCAAAGGCGCCGGGCTGCGCCTGCTCGTGGACGAAAGCGGCGTCGCCCTTGTCCGGGGCTGCCCCGTCCAGCTCCTGGGCCTGCGCTGGGAAGGCCCGCAAAACTGGCAGAACCGCCACAACGAAGCGCCGCTCGCCGCCTCCATGCGCCACCTCCTGGGGCAGCGCATCCCGGGCGCTTTCCCCATCCTCCTCGCCCACCATCCCCACGCCTGGGACTACAGCGGCGACATCCCCCTGACCCTCTGCGGCCACACCCACGGCGGGCAGTTGATGGCCGACGAACAGCACGGCTTCGGCCCCCTTATGTTCCGGTATTGGACCGGCCTCTACAGCCGCCCGGGCCAGGCTCTCGTGGTCTCCAACGGCATCGGCAACTGGTTCCCCCTGCGGACCAACGCCCCCGCCGAACTCGTCCACCTTACCCTCCGCCGCGCGTAGAACGCCCCCCACTTCTTGTTGCTTGTTGCTTGCGAACCGTAAAACATCCGCTAACCTCCCTTCCTCATGCGACGCTCCGTCTGGATTCTCTTCGTTCTGGCCGTTTCCATCCTCCCCGCGCGCGCCATCTCCATTACGGAGGTCCGCAAAAGCCTGGTCCACATCACCACCACCGCCCAGGAGCCCAATTACCGGGTCCCCTGGAACCCGGGGGGCGTCAATAGCGGCGCGGGCACCGGCTTCATCATCGGCGGGCAGCGCATCCTCACCAACGCCCATGTCGTCAGCAACGCCCGGTTCATCTCCGTCGAGCGGGAAAACGACCCCAAGCATTACATCGCCAAAGTCCGGCACATCGCCCACGACTGCGACCTGGCCGTGCTGGAAGTCTCCGACGCGAAGTTCTTTGAGGGCACCATGGACCTCTCCTTCACCAACCAGATCCCGCCCATCGAATCGAGCGTCTCCGTCTACGGCTACCCGATCGGCGGCGACCGGCTCTCCGTCACCACGGGCGTCGTCTCGCGTATCGCCTTCCAGCAATACTCGCACTCCTCGGCCGACTCCCACCTGGCCATCCAGACCAACGCCGCCATCAACCCGGGCAACAGCGGCGGCCCCGTCCTCCAGGACGGCAAAGTGATCGGCGTCGCCTTCCAGGGATTCAGCGGCGATGTGGCCCAGAACGTCGGCTACATGATCCCCGTCCCCGTCATCCAGCGCTTTTTGAAAGACATCGAAGACGGCCATTACGACCGCTACATGGATCTCTCGCTGACCACCTTCCCGCTCCTCAACCCCGCCCAGCGCAAATCGCTGGGCCTGGGAGACGACGGCCAGGGCGTGCTTGTCGGCAGCGTGGTCTCCGGCGGCGCGTGCGACGGCGTCCTCAAAGTGGGCGATGTGATCCTCTCCCTCGACGGCCACCCCGTGCAGAGCGACGGCTTCGTGGAACTCGACGGCGAACGCATGGAAATGCCCGAGATCGTCGAACGCAAGTTCAAGGGCGACAGCGTGGCCGCGCACATCCTGCGCAACAAAGACCCCATGGACGTCACCATCCGCTTTGACGCCGCGTGGCCCTTCCAGATCCAGGCCAGCCAATACGATATCCAGCCGCGCTACGTCCTCTTCGGCGGCCTTCTCTTCCAGCCTGTCTCGCGCGACTTCATGCGCGGGAACCAGATCGACAGCCTGCGCGTCCGCTACATGTACGACTTCTACCTCTCGGAAGAATTCTACAAGAGCCACCCCGACCTCATCGTGTTGAGCAGCGTCCTGCCCGACCCCGTCAACACCTACCTCGGCGGCTTCCGGGGCGGCATCGTGGACACCATCAACGGCGAGAAAATCAAGACGCTCGACGCCATGGCCGCCGCGCTGGCCAAACCGGCGGAGCAATACGTCATCCAGATGATGGGCGAAGGACGCCCCATCGTCATGGAACGCGCCGCCGTCGAAGCCTCCCGCGAGCGCATCAAAGCCCGCTACAACGTCCGCAACGAACAAAACTTAAGCGAATAACTCCCATGCCGACCCGTTTTGCCTTCCTCGGCGCGCTCTTGGCGAGCGCCCTCCTCGCGGTCCCCTCCCCGCTCCTCGCGAAAGCGGAGCACGGCGCTGCCGCCGCCGCATCCACTCCCGCGGCGGCCGCCAAAGCCGTCTCCGTCGTCCGCGTCAACGCCACCAGCCAGCCCTACGACTTCCTGCGCCCCTGGAGCAAGCGCCCCCCTTACCAGCGCCGCGCCGCCGGAGCCGTCCTGCCCGGCGGCCGCGTCCTGACCACCGCCGAGCAAGTCGCCAACGCCACCTACCTCGAATTGGAGAAACCCGATAGCGGCGAAAAGTCCCCGGCGACGCTGGAAATCGTGGACTACGAGTGCAACCTCGCTCTGCTCAAACCGGCCGATCCCGCCTTCCTCGCGTCCTTCAAGCCGCTCACCGTCGGCGAGGCCTCCGCGGGCGACGATCTCGCCATCTGGCAGTTGGAAGCCAACGGCACCGTGCTGAACACCCGGGCCCTGCTCACCACCGTCGAGGTGGGCGAATACCCCTTTGGCGATACCGGCATGCTGCTCTACCGCCTCACGACGTCGCTCCAGCCGCGCGAGAGCGGGTTCACCTCGCCCCTTGTCAAAGCGGGCGCGCTCACCGGCATGCTCCTGCGGTTTGACTCCCGCAGCCAGACGGCCGACGCCATTCCCGCCCCGGTGATCCGGCACTTCCTCCAGGCCGCCAGCGCCAAGGGCGGCTACGTCGGCTTCCCCCACGCGGGGATGCACACCGCCCCCTTGCGCGATCCGCAACTGCGCCACTACGCCGGGCTCGCCAACGGCACCGGCGGCGTCTACATCCGCCAGGTCCACCCGGGCGGCCCCGCCGACCAGGCGGGCGTTCAAAAGGGCGACGTTCTCGTGGCCATCGGCAACAACGCCATCGACCAGGACGGCAACTACGCCGACCCGCATTACGGCAAAATCTCCATCCAGCACCAGATCTCCTGCGCCAACTTCGACGGCGCGAAAGTCCCCTTCAAAATCATGCGGCAGGGCAAGGAGATGACCCTTCCGGTCACGCTCCGTTACCAGGACCCCTCGCAATCCATCATCGAGCCGTTCACCGTCGACAAAGCCCCCCGCTATTACGTCCTCGGCGGCCTCATTTTCCAGGAGCTTTCCCGCCAATTCCTCAAGGAATGGGGTTCGGAGTGGATCCACAAAGCCCCCGAGCGCTTCCTCTATTATGATGCCTACCAGGAAGAACTCTTCCGCGACGACCCGCGCAGCCGCATCGTCATCATGAGCAACGTCCTGCCCAGCCCCTGCACCGTCGGCTACGAAGAGCTCAACTGCCTGGTCGTCACCAAGATCAACGGCGTCGAGCTGAAGAGCCTCGCCGACATCGAACCGGCGCTCGCCAAGCCGGTGGAAGGCTTCCACCACATCACCTTCCTGGGGCACCCCGGCGAAATCGTCATCGACGCCGCCCAGGCCGCCGCCATCGAAAAACCGTTGATGCGCAACTACGGCCTGCCCGCCATCAAGCGGCTTTAGGGCCTGTTCACGCATTCCAAAAGACAGAGGAGGGTCCGCAGATTCTCGCAGATTTTCTGAATGCCAAAAAGGGATCTTCTGCCTTTCAATCTACGTCCCTCTGCGAAATCTGCGGATAAGCCCTCTTTGATTTCGTAAGCAAACCTTAGTAGAGCTGCTGGCCCGGCCTGGTTTCGAAAAACTCGTAGGCCGCGCCGTCCAGGTGGCAGACGAACATCCAGCCGTGCCACCGGGCAAACGCCTCGGCCGCCTTCACATCGCCCAGCCGCGCCAACTCCGCCGGAGCGCCCACGAAATAGCGCCCCTGCCGCGCGATCCCCTCGCGCACCCGCTCCTCCAACGCTCCCAACGCATTCCCCATCGTAACCGTTTCGGAAGGGGGGCGACGGCCGCGCGCCTCCCTCGGTTTCCCTTCAAAAACGGGCGCTAATCCACCCAATCTGAGGACTCCTCCCCCCGCTTTTCCTGATTTCCCTTGTGGGAGAGCCTTCTTTGCCCCACCTTTAGGCAATGTCATTTTGGGAGTTTGGTCTTGCTGATTCAGTTATTCACGGGGTGCAGTCGATGGGTTACGTCGAACCGTCCCCCATTCAATTGCGCGCCTTTCCGGTCGTGCTCTCCGGGCGCGACCTCATCGCCTCCGCGCAAACCGGCACCGGGAAAACCGCCGCCTTCGGCCTGCCGATCCTCACGAAACTCGGCAGCCACAAGCCGGGCGCCAAGCCCCGATGCCTCATCCTGGAGCCGACCCGCGAACTCGCCGCCCAGGTGGAAACCGCGTTCCGCGACTTCAGCCGGTTCAACGATCTGCTCGTGAGCGTCATGTACGGCGGCGTCGGCTACGGCAAACAGCGCGACGAACTCAAGAAAGGGGCCGACACCCTCGTCGCCACCCCCGGCCGCCTCCTCGACTTCCTGGAGCAAGGCGATGTGGACCTCTCCGAAATCGAAATCCTCGTTCTGGACGAAGTGGACCGGATGCTCGACATGGGCTTCCTGCCCCAGGTCCGCCGGATCGTGGAGCGCTGCAACCCGAAGCGCCAGACCCTCTTCTTCTCCGCCACCATCCCGCCGGAGCTTCAGAGCCTCACCCAATGGGTCGTGCGTGACCCCGAGATCATCGAAATCGGCCACCACCAATCCCCGGCCGAGACCATCACCCACGCCCTCTACCCCGTCTCGCGCGACCAGAAATTCGAGCTTCTGCTCGCCCTGCTCAAGAAGATCGACTTCACCAGCGTGCTCGTCTTCTGCCGCACCAAAGTCGGCGCCGACCAGATCGCCGCGAAGCTCAAAACCAACAAGCTCTCCGTCGTCGCCCTCCACTCCAACCGGACGCAAAGCGAACGCATGGACGCCCTCACCGGCTTCAAGTCGGACAAATACGACATCATGGTCGCCACCGACATCGCCGCGCGCGGCATCGACATCGCGGGCGTCTCCCATGTGATCAACTTCGACGTTCCGCAGCACCCGGAGGACTACGTCCACCGCATCGGGCGCACGGGCCGCGCCGAAGCCACCGGCGAAGCGTTCACCATCTTCACCGGCGAAGACGTCGAGCACGTCACCAAGATCGAATACTTCATCGGCGCGAAAATCGAGCGCCGGAAACTGGAAGGCTTCCCCTACCTCTACTGCGCCCTCTTCGCCGACGAAGTCCCCGGCGCGCCCCCCCGGCCCGTCCGCCGCCGCTCGTCCTCCAGCCGCAGGCGTTAGCGCGGGGAGACGCGGCAAAAACCGCGGGTGCACCCGTTGACAAACGGCGATCTTCGCGTATCGGTAAAAGTCCGCTGTTGCGGATCATGGATTCACCGATGCGCCGATACCTTGTCTTTACCTACTATGCGGGCCGTCCCCTGGGCGGCTGGAACGACTTTTTGGACACCTTTGCCACCCAGCGGGAAGCCCTGGCAAACCTCCTCGACGAGCCGGGCCGCTATTTTCAGATCGTAGACCGCAACTCCATGCGCGTCGTCCGGCAGGGCCTCACCGCCTTCAAAGACTACGACCCCGCCTCCTTCCGGCGCGAAGACCACAACCCGGCGTAAAGCCCCGTTTCCGAAACGCCCCCGGCCTGGCGCGTCCGGGCTACCCTACACGTGTGTGTTTTCGTTCTTGCCGGGCGTTGGCCGCGACGCCATCATCCCCGGCAAGCACCTATGAGCACCTCTTCCTCTCATCCCGTTCCTCTTGGCTTGACCCCCTCCTTCGGATTTGGCGACCGCATCGGGCTCGCCACCCCCGGCCACGTTGCCGCCGCCCAGCGCTGGGGCCGGGGCATCGCCCCCATCTTCGCCCAGCAATCCATCCGCGAAATGACCCGCACCGGCCGCAGCCCGGAGCGCGTCATGGCCGACGCTCTCGACGCCCTGCCCGCCGCCGGTTGGACCGCCCCGAGCGGAGCCGACGCCGATCACCTCAAAACGCGCGAAGACGTTGACCGCACGGCGGCCGCCGGGTTCTGCTTCTTCACCATCGACCCCTCCACCTACGTCGATGCCGCCGCCGACAACTATGACGCCGCCACGCTGCGCGCGAAATTCGCCGCCGTCCGCGACCGGATCGACTGGTTTGACCGCTACAACGGCAAACGCATCACGCTGCCCACCGGCACGGAGATCGTCATGAGCGAGGAAGCCGTCCTGCGCGCCGCGGTCAAATACGGCCTCGCCATCAACGACGCCGTCGATCTCGCCCACTACATCCGCGATGTGCACGCCAAAGCGGGCCGCGATTTTGAAATCGAGCTGAGCGTGGACGAAACCGAGCAGCCCACGACGCTGGCCGAGCACTACATCATCGCCGACCAATGCATCAGCCGCGGCATGAAACTCGTCTCGCTGGCCCCGCGCTTCATCGGCAGCCTGGAAAAAGGCGTCGATTACATCGGCGACGTCGCCGCGCTCGAAAAAACGCTCAACGACCACGCCGCCATCGCCGAGAAACTGGGCCCCTACAAACTGAGCCTCCACTCCGGCTCCGACAAGATCTCCATGTATCCGGCGTTCGCGCGCGCCACCAAGGGCCGCTTCCACGTCAAAACGGCGGGCACCTCCTACCTCGAAGCCCTGCGCGTCGCGGCCATCCACGAGCCCGCCCTCTTCCGCCGCCTGGTCGAATTCGCCCGGGCGCATTACGACGCCGACAAAGCCACCTACCACGTCCACGCCACCCTGGCCAGCGCCGCCGCGCCCGCCGACGTGCCCAGCGACAAGGAACTGGAGCGGCTCTACCTGGAATGCTGGGAAGACGTGCCCGCCGGGAAAGGCTTCACCGCCCCCGGCCGCCAGATCATGCACTGCACCTTCGGCAGCGTGTTGACCGACCCGGAATTCGGCCCCGCGCTGAGAGCCTGTCTCCAAGCGCACCCGGACACGTATATCGAAGTCCTCGCCACCCATTTCGGCAAGCACCTCGAAGCCCTGCGCGCCGGGATGTAGGCGGATCAACGGACAGGGTAGGGACGGCACTCCGTGCCGTCCGTAAGCGTGCCATTCTTCCGCGTGGCCGAGATGAAATCGCGCTCCGGCCGGACGGCACGGAGTGCCGTCCCTACCGCCGCCGGATTCGCGCCACCGCCCACGCGGCATGTTCCGCGATCAGCGGCTCGGGGTCGGCGGCGGCACGCTCCAACGCCGGGAGATCTTCACGCGTCCCGGTGTTCCCCAGTGCCACACAGACATTGCGCAACAATCCGCGCCGCTTGATCCTCTTAATTGGCGAACCTTTGAACAGCGCGCGAAACGCCTCGTCATCCAGCGCCAGCAATTCGCGCGGCCCCATGGTTACCCCGGGCCGCGCCGCGAACGCCGCTTCCCGCGAGGACTGCGCGAAGCGGTTCCACGGGCAGGCCGCCGCGCAGGCGTCGCAGCCGTAGATCCGCCCGCCGATCAGCGGCCGCAGTTCCTCCGGGATGCTCCCCTTCAGCTCGATCGTCAGGTAGGCGATGCAACGGCGCGCGTCCAGCCGGTGCGGACCCGTCAGCGCGCCGGTGGGGCAGGCGTCCAGGCAGCGCGTGCACCGGCCGCAACGCTCCGGCAGCGGCGCGTCGGGCGGCAACACAAGCGTCGTCAGCACCTCGGCCAGGAAAAACCACGCCCCCAGCTCCGGGTGAATCAACATCGTGCTTTTCCCCTGCCAGCCCGCCCCGGCCAGCGCGGCGAAATCCCGCTCCAGCACCGGCCCCGTATCCGCATAGCTCCGCTGAACCCCGCCGTGCTCTTGCAAAAAATCGTCCAGCCGCCGCAGCTTTGGCGCGATCAGGTCGTGGTAGTCCTCGTTCCACGCGTAGCGGGCGATGCCCCCGATCTCCCCGGGGCCCTGGAAATAAGGCAGCGCCAGCACCACCACGCTTCGCGCGCCCGGCAGCACCGCTTGCGGGTCCACGCGGCGCTCCGCGTTGCGCTCCATCCACGCCATCTCCCCCGCGCATCCCTCGGCAATCCAGCGCCGGAACGCCCCGGCATGCGGCGGCTCCACCGCAGGAGCCACCCGGCACAGCGCAAACCCCAGCGAGCGCGCCAATTCGGCCAGCCCCCGCTTCAACGCCTCCGGCTCCGTTAGAACCCCGGGTTCCATAACGGAAAACGGCCGCGCGCCTCCGCGATCATCGCATCGGCCGCCTGCGTGTGCGACCGGGCGCTCGTATCCAGCGTGAAATCCGCCGCCGCCGTGTACAGCGGCGCGCGCCCCGCCAGCAATTGCGAAACCGTCTCCCTCGGGTTGGGCGTGTGGAGCAGCGGCCGCGTCTTGTTGCGCGAGACCCGCTCGAAAAGCACGTCCTCGTTCGCCGTCAGCAGCACCACAAACCCCAGTTCATGCAACAGCGCCACGTTCTGCGGGCGCAGCACGATCCCCCCGCCCGTGGAAATCACCGTGCCATGCACCGCGCGGTCCACCAGCGCCCGCAATACCTTCGACTCGTAGTCGCGGAACACCTCCTCCCCTTTCCAGGCGAAAATATCGGTGATCTGCATGCCCGCCGCCTCCACCACCAGCGCGTCGGTATCCACCATGGGAAAGCCGAGCTTCGTCGCCAGGATGCGGCCGATCGACGACTTGCCGCTGCCCATGAATCCGATCAGGACGAAATTCGGGCGCGGCGCCGGGGCGTTATCGGCGGGATGGAAAGGTTCGGTCATGGGAACCGGCTAGACTAGGCGGTCGCCCTCCCCGCGTCAACCGCCGGGTCATCGCGCGAGCGCCGCCAGCCCGAGCCGCTTCGCCGGGTCCGCGGCGAGAGAATACCCATCCAAGGCCGTCTCCGCCCCCTTGGCGAAGGCGAGGAAGTGGAAATCCCGCCCCATCAGCCCCGGGTGCACCAGCGTCGCGAACGCCCGCATTTCCTTGCGTCGCAGGGGCGTCAGTTCCCGGGGATCGGTCACATCCGGGAAAACGCGCCGCCCCAGGGCGGCCAGGAAATGGTGCTGGTCCGTGAAGCCCGCCAGCGCGAGCCCCGCCGCCATCCCGTGCTCCGCCAGCGTGGTGAAATCGACATGCGCGGTGAGATCCCGCGCGCCCGGATCGTCCAGCGGATCGTCGCTACGGCGGTGCTGGCAGTACGCGGCCAGCGTCCCTCCGGCGCGTTCCGGCAGGTAGTAATCCGCGCGCGCGAACCCGTAATCCGCCAGCAGCACGTAGCCGCGCTTCAGCCGCGCCGCCACGGCCTCCAGCCACGGGGCCGCCTCCGCGTTCACCTCCGTTTCGTACCCCTCCAGCGCCGGGAGAGGACGCAAATAGGCCGCCAGGCCCGGCGTGGAAAGCGGGCCGTCCTCCCAGCCAAAACGCCCGTCCGCCCCCGCCGCCACATAGCGCTCCCGCCACGCTCCGGCGCGGAACACCACCCGGTGCACCGGGAAAGCGTCCACCAGTTCGTTGGAAAAATGGACGCCGGTGAACGGGGGCAACGCCTCCAGCGACGCGTGCCATGTCACCCGGCCCGCGAACTCCGCCAGGCGCTCGCGCTGCCGGGCCGCGTTGCCGGGAAAAGGCTCCACCAGCCGGTAGCGGAGCGCCGCCGCGAACTCCGGCCGCGCCTCGGCCGCCCGCAAGACATCGCCCGCGAACTCGCCGCCCGCGCCCCCCTGCTCCACCACGTCAAACCGCGCGGGCCGCCCCAGGCGCTCCCACATCTCCCCGAACTGCACCGCCAGCAGCCGCCCAAAGAGCGGGCCAACGCTCACGCTCGTAAAAAAATCCCCCTCCCGCCCGATCGCCGCGCGCCCCGCCGCGTAATAGCCGTGCGCCGGGTCGTAGAGCGCGCGCTCCATGAAGCGCCGGAACGGCATCGGGCCGCCGCTCGCGATTTCCGCGCGAAGGATTTCCGCCAGCGGGGCCATCAGCTCTCCCCTCCCCGGCGGAAAAGACCGCGCACGGCTTGCAGCGCCTTGCCCGCCCGGTATTTCGCCATCTTGCAGGCAAACCGGACCCCGTTGGGCCGCCACCCTTTCCACGCCGTCCGGTCGAGGAAGCGGAAAAACGCCGCGCCGCTCGGGGCGGTGTGGAAACCGTAAATCCACGGCTTGTTGGGCCCCACGAAGTGGAGCACGGGCGCGTCGATCCGGCAGCCCTCGCGGCCGAGATCCGCCCACCAGGCGGGCGTGTTCCACCCCATCGGCAGCGGCTTCCAGCGGCGGTAGAGAACGACGTTGAGCGCGCTTTGGTCCCAGTGGCGGGCGTGCTCCGGGTTCTCGCGCAGGTATTCCACCACTTTCTCGCTCACCCCCAGGCGCCGCCACTCGGCGAGGTCAATCAGGAGGAGGCCCGCCTGCAAATAAGGGGCGGCCGGGTCGAGGCAGAACTTCTCCAGGTCGAGCGATTCGCCCCCGAGCGTCTTCGTCACGATGTCGGGAGCCGCGGCGACCACCGCGCCGTCGCAGAGCGGCGTTTCCCAAAGCGGCTCCCAGTCCGCCTGCACCAGCAGATCGGCGTCCACGTAAAAAATCCGCTCCTCCTCCACCATCTGCGGCAGCGCCAGGCGCGCGTAGGTCATCACGCTGGAGCCCCAGTCCTGCGGCAGCCCCGCGTAGCGCCCCATGTCGGGCCGCAGGCGGATCAGCTCGCACGAACGCGGCAGCGCGGCGAACGTCTTCTCCAGCTTGCGCCAGGAAGCCGGGCGAATCCCGCCGTCCAGCAAGTACACGCGGCAATGGCGGCCGCGCGGCGCGTGGAGCACGGCGGAGACCAGCGCCACGGCGGCCCCCATCACGTAGGTCTGGTTGGAAGCGCTGCAAAGGACGGCATCACGCGGAACGGCATCACTCATAGGCCAAGGTCTTTCTCCAATGCGCCAAGGACGGCGGCGTCCACGGCGGTGTCAAATTTGCGGGCGAACCATTTTCCCGCCTCCCGCTGCGTCCGCAGCCAGGGGAGATCGGCCAGGGTGAGTGTCCGGGGGCTGGGCGCTCCCGGGCGTTCCCACGCGATCGCGCGGCGGTCGTCGTTGACCAGCGTGGCGGCCAGCGGGCTGTTGCACAGCACGCTTTGGAAAACGCTTTCCTCGGGGATCCCCGTGGACTTCAGCCGCCGGACGATGCGCCGCGCCCGGGGATCGCCCAGCGTGTATTCCACGGCCTCCCGGGAAAGCGCCAGGTGGTTGGACCCTCCCATGTAGCGGAACCACGAGGGGCGCTTGCGCCGCACCAGGGGCACGAAGGGGATGCTGTGCTCGCAGCCCATCAGACGCCGCAGACGCCGCCCGAGTCCCGGCAGCTTCAGGAGCGCTTCGAGCCACCCGGAATCGAGGTGCACCCGCGTGAGGCGCTCTTGGGCGTCCTTCCAAATCCCGGCAAAGGGATCGAAGTACCCCACGAACGAAGCCCCCGGCAGCGCTTCCAGTTCCCGAACGATCTCCCCCTGCGGCAGGAGCGGAAAATCCTGCCCACTCAAGGTGATGAAGTGCGACCACGGATGGGCCAGGCCGCGCCGCATCGCCTCCAGCTGCGTGGCGACAATGCTGAAACGCCCCCACAGCACCGGCCGGGCAGGGAGCGGGAACACGTTCGGCAGATCCGCCGCCAGCCGCGCCAGCGCCTCGTGCTCGCGGCGGGGCGAGCGCTTGTCGTAGTGCACAAAGCAGACGTTGCCCGGGTGCGCGAGGCTCCGCAGGAGGCGGCCGATCTGCCCCGGGTTCTTGTAAGCCACGATGCAATATGCCAGCGCCATAGCTTACCTCCCCGCAAGGAACGCGTAGACCCGCAGCGCCGCCGCCCACGCGGGGAGATGCGGCGCGCGGGCGACCCGCCACGCCCGCAGTAAACAATCGGCGGCCCGCCGGGGATCGTTGCGCTGCAACATCCGCGCGGCGGAGGTCCACGCATCGCGGGTGCAGCCGCGGCGGACGGCGCGGGGAATGGCCTCCCAGTCGGCCTGTTTCTCGAACGCCCGCGCGCACGCGATGGCCATTTCCGGGGAGTTGGCCGAGAGCGCCCCGCCGTGTTTGCGGTACATGCAAGTGGCTTCCCCGGTGTAAACAAAACGCGCGCCCGCGCGGGCGCACCGCATCCACATCTCGGCGTCCTCCACGTAGCGGAACGACGGGTCGAACCCTCCTACGCGCTCCCACAGGCTCTTGCGCAGCACGACCGAGGAGGGCTGGATCAAATACTCGCCCACGAACAGCGAAAGCGGAAAACGCTCGACGGCCCCGGGCGACGGCGCGCGGGTTTCCAGCTCGCGGCCCGTGGCGCTCTCAAAGAGGACCGAACCGGCGTGGGCCAGGTCCGCCCCGGTGCCGAGCAGTCTGCCGAGCGCGGTCTCCAGATGCCCGGCGCGCCAGCAATCGTCGGCGTCGAGCAGCGCGACGACTTCCGCCGCGCTCGCGCCAATGCCCGTATTGCGCGTCGCGGGCAGCCCCCGGTTCACCTCGTGCCGCTGGTAGCGCACCGGCTGCGGCACCGATTGCGCGAACGCCCGGACCAGCGCCTCCGTCCCGTCGCGCGAGCCGTCTTCCGTCACGATCAACTCCCAATCCGTGAACGTCTGGCAGCGCACCGACTCCAGCGCCTGCGGGAGGTATTTCTCGGCGCGGAAAGCGGGGATGCAAATGCTGACACGGGGCATAACCAGGGAAGCGGCGAGGTGAAGGGGCGGGACATCCCGCGCGTTGCCGGGGAATATGCGCCAGGGCTTGCCAAAGAAAAAGGGAAAACGCGGCGATGCGCCCGTCCCCCCCCTCTTGCCTTGACTCCCCCGGAAAAAGAAAGAGATAGTCATTAAGCCTACTCCACCGCCCCTGCCGTCCCTTTTCCTATGGCCAATATCTCGGTCGTCGTCCCGTGCTACAACTCGTGCGCGTTTCTCGAAAAAACCATCGAGAGCGTGCTCGCGCAGGACGTTGGCGGCTGGGAGCTGATCCTCGTGGACGACGGCAGCACCGACGCGACGCCGGAGATCATCGCGGCCGCCTGCGCGCGCGATCCCCGCATCCGGGGCATCCGGCAGGAAAACGCGGGCCGGGCCAAGGCCTGCAACACCGGCGCGGCGCGCGGCGCTCCCGAGTCCCGTTACCTCTTCTTCCTCGATAGCGACGATCTTCTTCTGCCCTCCGCGCTGCGGAAGATGAGCGCTTACCTGGACGCGCACCCCGAAGTCGGCCTCCTCGGCTGCCAGTTCCAGGAAATCGACCCCGGCGGCCATCCCTTCGGCCACGCCAAGCGGAGCCGCTGGGTCCCGGGGCTCTTCTTCCCGCGCCGCCTCCGCGATAGCGAATACGCCACCCCGTTTGTCACCTTCTTCTGCGCCACGGGCCAGGGGCCCTTCGCTCTCCTGCGCAAGGCGGTTTTCCAGCAGACGACCGGCTGGGAGGAAACGCTGAGCCGGTATTCCGCGCAGGAAGACACCGACATGTTCTGCCAGATGGCCCTGCGCGCCGCCGTCCACTACCTGCCCGAGCGCCTCTACCTCAAACGCGTCCACGGGGCCTCCATCACCCATCAATTCAGCCGCATCCAGGAAGCCTACACCCTCTTCCGCCAAAAGTGGGACCACTACCAAACGGACGACCCCCGCCAGCAAGCGCTGCTGACCGCCGCCAGGCGGCACTACGCCACGCGGCACAAGCCGTTCCGGGATCTCAAGGTCGCCCTGCAAACTCTGCCCTCCTTCCTGCGCGCCCCCAGCAAAGCCCGGTGGGACTGGATGGCCGCCCTGTACCGGGAGGCCTGGCAGGGGTTTACCGGCAAAGCCAGGGAATAACCCTCCGCAAACCGCATGAGCGCCCCGCACATTGTCTACTTCGGCCAGACGCCCGGCCAGGGAACCGGCAGCCCGATCATCCTCCTGCGGCATCTGCGGCGGCTGGCCGCCCACGGCTGGAAGGTCTCCCTGGTCGCCGAAAGCGGGCAATCCACCGAAGTCGCCGAAACCGAGGGCTGGCCGGTCTTCCATTTGAGCCTGCGCAAACCGTGGTGGCCCCCATTCCGGCCCGAGAACCGCCTTTCGCGCGCCGTGCGGATGCGCCTGTGGGCGGCGGAATGCGGCGGCTTCTTCCCCGAACCGCCCCGGGCCGTGCTCACCTACCTGGGCCTGCACAGCACGCTCCACTCCGAGGCCGCCGCCCGTTACGCCCGCCGCTGCGGCGCGCCGCTCACGGTGCTCGTCCACGATTACCCGCCCGCCTTCCCGGATTTTTCCCCGGAGGACGTCCCCTCCGTCTTGCGGCGGCAGCTCGCCGTACTGCGCGAGGCGCGGCAAGTCTGGTTCGCCTCCCCGCAGCTCGCCGCCCGCTACCCGCTCCCGCCCGAGCGGAGCGGCGTTCTCATCCCGATCCCGGAAGGAGGCGGCGAGGCCGTCCGCTGGAGCCCGACGTTCGCCGAATCCCCTCTCATCGTTTACGCCGGAGCCGTCTACCCCGCGCAGTTCCCCCTCTTCCGCGCCCTGGCCCGCGCCTTCCACGCCGCCGGGGCCCGCCTCCTCCTGCTGGCGCGGCGGACTCCCGGGCTGGACGCCCTTTGCGCCGCCGAACCCGTCGAGCGCCGCGACCTCTTCCCCACCAACGCGCAGGCCCTCGCCTTCCTGCGCGCGGAAGCCGCCGCCGTCCTGGCGAGCTACTGCGAGCGGGTGGAGGAGATGCCGTGGATCGCCACCAGCTTCCCCAGCAAGTTCGCCGAATTCACCCACCTGGGCCTGCCGCTGCTGCTCGCCGCCCCGGCCGAAAGCGCCATTGGCCTCTGGGCCGCGCAAAACGGCTACCCGGACTTCCTCCCCGCCGCCGAGCCGCGCGCGCTCGCCGCCTTTGTGGAAGCCTTGAAAACCGAGGCCGCCTGGAACAAAAAAGCCGCCGCAACCGCCCATTTTGCGCAGACGGCGTTCGATCCCGATGCTATACAGGCCGCGTTCGAGGCCAAACTCTGAAACCCGAAGCCCATTCCTTGAATCCAAACCCCAATAACCCAGCCATCCCGGTCGTGCTCGCCGGGTGCGGAGCCGTCAGCCGTTTCTTTTACGCCCCCGCGCTCACGGCTTTGGAAGCCTCGGGCCTTTTGCGGGTGGAAGCTCTCGCCGATCCCTCCCCCGCCAGCCTCGCCGTGCTGGCCGCCAGCTTCCCCCGCGCCCGCCAGACCGCCCGGCTGGAAGATAACGCGCTTTCCGGCCGGCTCGTCATCGTCGCCTCGCCCCCCAAATTCCACGCCGCCGCCGCGCTCCACGCGCTCGCCAACGGAGCCGCCGTCCTCTGCGAGAAACCGATGGCCAACAGCGTCGCCGAAGCCGAGACGATGGCCGCCGCCGCGCGGGAAAGCGGGGCGCTCCTGGCCGTGGGCCTTTACAAGCGCTTCTTCCCCGCCTGCGAAGCGCTCAAGGGATTGATCGAACAACAGCCGCTCGGGCCGCTCCGCTTTTTCACGATTGCGGAAGGGGGCAAATTCGGCTGGCAGGCGGCCTCCGACTCCTTTTTCCGCAAAAGCGTCACCCCCGGCGGGGTACTCCTGGATATCGGCGTCCATGTGCTCGACCTGCTCCTCTGGTGGCTGGGCGAACCCGATTCGCTCCTTTACCGGGACGACGCCATGGGCGGCCAGGAGGCCAACTGCCATTTGGATCTGCGGTATGCGGACGGCGTGTACGGCGAGGTGCGCTTGAGCCGCGATTGGCCGACGCGCAACGAATACCACTTTTTCTTCGAGCGCGGCGTGGTCCGCTACAAGGTGAACGAAGCGAACCACCTCGAAATCCACGCGGACGGGATGCCGATTCTCTCGGGAACGCTCCACGGCATGTCCCCGGAACCCGGACGGCTTCAGCTTGGCGCACCGCTGCGCACCAACCCGCAGAGCTTTATCGAACAACTGCGCAACGTCGCCGCCGCCGTGCATGGGCGCGCCCCCTTGCGCGTGCCGGGCGAGGAGGGCGTGCGCTCCCTGCGCTTGATCGAGCGCTGCTACGCCGAGCGCGCGGGGCTTCTCGACATGCCGTGGCTCACCCCCGCCGAAACCGCCGCCGCCGAAAAAACCGCCTCTTCCAACCCATGAAAATCGCCCTCACCGGAGCCAGCGGATTCGTCGGCACACGCCTTTTGGAACAATGGCGCCTGGGCGGAACCCACGAGGCCGTCCCCGTCGTCCGCTCCTACGGCAGCCTCGCCGTCATGGCCCGCTTTGAACTGCCATGGGCCGTCTGCGACATCCTGGACCCCGCCGCGCTCGCCAAGGCATTCCAGGGGTGCGACGCCGTCGTCCATGCCGCCATCGGCGACCCCGCGCAGATTGTCGGCATGGCCGAATCGGTCTACCGCGCCGCCGAAGCCGCGCGCGTCCGGCGGGTCGTCGTGCTGAGTTCCGCCTCCGTCCACGGCCAGGCCCCGCCGGAGGGAACCGACGAAAACACGCCGCTCCACGAGCGCCACGCCATGGTCTACAACACGGCCAAAGTCCGCGCCGAAGCCGCTCTGCGCCGCCTCAGCGCCACGGGCTCCGTGGAAGTCGTCCTCCTGCGCCCCTCGGTTGTCTACGGCCCCCGCTCCCGCTGGATCGCCGACGCCGCCCGCCAACTGCTGGACGGCTCCGCGTGCCTCATCGGCGATGGCGGCGCCATCTGCAACGGCATCTATGTGGACAACCTGGTCCACGCCATCGAACGCGCCCTCACCGTCCCGCAGGCATCGGGGGAAGCCTTCCTCGTCGGCGACGCCGAACATGTCACCTGGCACGATTTTTACCGGACCCTCGCCGACGCCCTGGGCGTCTCCATGGAAACCGTCCGTTCCATCGAGCCCCCCGTCTTCCGCCGCCCCCTCAAGGAACGCGTCGGCGATTGGACGGCGCTCCCGGCCACGCAAAAGCTCCTGCCCTTTGTCCCCGGAAAATGGAAGCGCCTCACCAAGCTCCTCCTCGCCAACTGGCAGGAGCCGCCCGCCGAGAACGCCTGGACGCTGCCCGCCGAAAGGCCCTCCTGCGCCGTCACCGAGGAAATGACGCTCCTCCAACAATGCCGCTGGCGGCTCCCGATCCGAAAAGCCCGGGCCCTCCTCGGCTACGCGCCGCCCGTCTCCTTCGCCGAAGGGATGCGGCGCAGCATCGGCTGGCTCGCCTTCGCGGGTTATCCAGTCATCCCAAGATAAACCCGTGGATTTCGAGAAAACCGCTTGATAAGGTAAGCCGATGCGAGAAGCCCTGAACCGCGTGCTGACATGGACGGCCCTGATTCTCCCCTGGGGAATGCTGGTCGCCTACCTGCACATCTTCTGGTCCTACTCCCCGCAATATGAGTATGGCTGGCTGGTCCTCCCGCTGGGGCTGCGGCTCTTCCTGCTGCGCTGGAACGCCCAGGGCGACTACCGGCGGGGCCACGGCATCGGGGCCAGCGGAGCCACGGCGCTTTTCGCTTTTCTCATCGCCCCCATCTGGTTCATCCGGCAGGCCACCACCCACTGGAGCATCCCCGGCTATGGACTCACCGCGCTGATCATCGCCTACACCTTCGCCGTGCTCGGCATCATGGGAGGGTGGCGGCTCGCCCGGCAGATGGCCATCCCCATCCTCTTCGTCTTCTGCGCCGTCAAGCTCCCGCTCTCCCAGGAGCAATGGCTCATCCAGTCCTTGAGCCGGTTCGCCGCCGGGGCCTCCGTGGAGGTCCTGCACCTCTTCGGCATCCCCGCCGTCCACAGCGGCAACCTCGTCATCCTGAACAAAGGGGTCATCGGCATCAGCGAAGCGTGCAGCGGCATCCACTCGCTCCAGTCCCTCTTCATGGTCGCCATCTTCCTGGGGGAAGAGCGGCGGATGCTCATCTCGCTGCGCTGCTTCATGGTGGGCCTGGGGGTCGCCCTCTCCCTCACCTTCAACGTCCTGCGCATCCTCATCCTCTCGCTCATCTGCCTCCGCAGCGGCATGACGGACTTCGAGCAATGGCACGACCGCGCCGGGTGGTCCATCCTGCTCCTTTCGTTGGGCATCATGATCTTCGTGGCCAACGAACTCGGCGGCAAAGTCCGGTCTCACGGCAACGGCCCGCCCCCTTCGCTGCGCCCCATGCCCCTCTGGATGGCCGCCACCGCCACCGTCTGGTTCCTCGCCACGATCGTCGGGTCCGAAACGTGGTACCGCATCCACGATACCCGGGAAGCCGACGCCCGGCGCGTGGAAGTCCTCTGGCCCCGCCGGAACCCGACGTTCGCCCCGGTCGAAATCCCCAACCGCGTGCGCGATATCACCCTCTGCTCCAACGGCCAGGGCGGCCGCTGGCAGGAAGGCGACGGGACCGACTGGACCGTCTCCATGCTCCAGTTTGGCGGCGGCCCCAAGGGCACCAGCCAGTGGGCGCCCATGCATACGCCGGACATCTGTTTCCCGGCCTCCGGCATGCCGCTGGAGCGCACTTACCCCCCGGCGAAGCTGAAATTGCCGGGCGGCGACATGGTTTTCCAATCCTGGGAATTCAAGCGCCGCAACCATCCCGTTTTCGTCTTCTACTGCCGGCACGACGAAGGCCGGGCCGAACAAGGCGACGCCTTCCTGCAAGACGCCTTCGGGGTTGTCCGCGCCCTCCAGGGACAGCGCAACCTGGGGCAGCAAACCATCGAATTCGCCCTCGCGGGGTATGACACGCAGGAAAACGCGCTCAAGGCCCTGCGCCAGCGGCTCCCCGCGCTGCTGGAACTCCGCAAGCTCAAGGGAAACGGCGGCGCGCCCTCCGCTCGTTCCAATCAGTAGAAATAGCTGTCCGTGGATGTCACCCCGGGGCGGCACGGGCCGATGCCGCGGAATTCGCGCCATGTCTTGGCGTGGTTGACCGCGCGCAGCTCCGGGTAGCGCCACGCGTCGTCCACCACGATGATGCCGCCGGGGCGCACCCGCGCTTCCGCATGGCGGAAACACGCCGGACGCACCATCGTCTCGTCTTCCTCGGCGCTGTCGATCACGATCACATCGAACAAACGCTGCGGGATGGAATGCAGGTAATCGGACTGTTCGAACCCCTCCGCGTGGTGAAAATCAAAGGGCCGGTATTGGACCTCCGCGTTGCCGAAGCCGCCGGACGCCAGCGCCCGCTCCACCCGCTCCACCCAGGCCGGATCGTTCTCCGTGGATACCACCCGCCCCGCGCGCCTGGCAAAATAAAGCGTGGACCCGCCCGCGCCGTATTCGAACACTTCCATGGCGGGAGTGACGAACCGGTCCAGAAACTCGATGGAAGGGAGTGAGAACCAGGGCAACTGGAGCTGCAACGGCGTCCGCCCGCCGAACGGGCCGCGCGTCACGTAAAACGGGACCGAGAGCGGATGCCGCAAAAGATACGCCGCCAAACGGCCGAGTTTGCGCAGGGGTGTTCCGTGCATAGAGAACTAGAATCTGTCCGCAAAAAGAGAAATTAGGAAGCCAGGAATCCAGGAAAAGGCATCCATTCCCCACCGATAAACCTTAGGCGGTGTTCACGACTTGGCAGGAAGGGAAATTACAGGCAAGCGTGTCGGTTGGGGCCTCGTGAATTTTTAACAGGATTAACAAGATTAAGGAGGATTTACGGGATAAGATGAAGGGGCGTTGTTGCGGCATCTGAGCAAAATCCCGTTCATCTTTAGAAATCCTGCCAATCCTGTTTAAAATTTCCAACGTTTCTCTTTTCTTCTGGTTTGAATGCGTGAACACGCCCTAGGACGCTGGCGGCCCGGGCGGACGGTCGCGGTATTTGAGCAGCAGCGGGACCAGCTTGCGCGCCTTCCAGTAGCGCGGGATGAACTCGCCCGGGCGGTGCAAACAGCGGAAAAGCCATCCCAGGTAGAGATAATCCGCCCAGGCGGGAATCCGCACTTGGTCCCCGGTCAGGAATCCGATGGCCCCTCCCGTGCAGTGGATTGACGGCCGGTAGGCGGCCCCTTCTTTGAGGAAATAGGCCAGCTTCTCCTGCACGCCGCCGCCGATGGCCATGATGACGTGCGCCGGACGCCGCGCGTTGATCCGCTCCAGCAGCTCCGCGTCCCCCACCCGCCCCGGGCCGTAACGGGGCGCGATGTAACAATCCTCGCGCGTGATCGCGAACCCGCGCGCGTTCAGCCAACGGAGCGTTTTTTCCATCGTGGCGATGGACGGCATTACCCAAAAGAGCGTCCCCGGCTCGCGCAATGCCGGTTCGTCCAAAAGCAGCTTCAAATACTCCAGGCCCGAGACCCGCTCCAGGCGCTCCCGCGTGAGCCACCGCCACAGCAGGACCATCAACCCGCTGTCGGTGATCGCCAGGTCGCTGTGCAGCAGGGCCTCGCGCGTGAAGGGGTCCTGCGCCATCGCCCGCAAGACGGGAGCCGACGGGACGACGACCAGCCCGCCGCGCAGGGCGATCGCCACGGCCTCCCGGGCCGGACCGTTGAAAAAGGGGATGCCGAGAATCCGGCAAAAAGGGAAATCGGGGACGGGCGAAGACATAAGCCGCTTTACCCCCGCCGCTGCGCGTTTTGCCGCTTCAACTCGTACGTCTTCGCCACGCTCAAAAACTCGTAGAACCCGTGCAGCCGCGCGAAATAATACCCCTCGCGCCCGTCCAGGAACCCGCGCTGCCAGAGGTAGACATAGAGAAACCGGAGCCATTCGCGGCACGGCAGCCGGTGGGAGAGGGTTTTCAGCCGCCGCCGGAGGCCGACGTTGCCCTTTTGCAGCCGCCCCTCGCTGGCGCGCAGGTAGCGGTCGAGCGCCACGCGCGATTCCCAATTCGAGTAGCGGTTGTGCTTTTCCACAAACACCTCCACGGAGGGGAACGCGTAGTGGTCCATCTCCGCGCGCAAAAACCCGGTCTGCCCTTGCACGATCACATGCTCGTGCACCTCGTTGTCGCCGCTGTGCGTGTCCACGCCGGTGAGCTGCTCGTAGCGGCCCAGCTTGTGGCGGAAAAAGCGCAAATTCCAATTCGGGTAATAGGCGTGTTTGAGCCACTTGCCCATGAACATAAACCGCCGGTTGATCCAATAGCCCGCCATCGCCGCGCGGGGGTCCTCCGCGATCGCGCGCAACTCCGCCTCCGCCTCCGGCGGGAGCACTTCGTCGGCGTCGAGGATGAACACCCAATCGTATTTGAAAGGGAGGGTCTCCAGCGCCCAGTTCTTCTTTTTCGGCCAGACGCCGTTGAACGCGAATTGCACCACCTTCGCCCCATGGGCCTCCGCGATTTGCCGGGAAGCGTCCGTGCTCGCGGAATCGACCACGAAAACATCGTCCGACCAAGCCACCGAGGACAGGCAGCGGGGGAGATTCTCCGCCTCGTTCTTAATGGGAATGAGAATGGAAACCGGCACGGCAGGAAGGGGCGACACCTTGGAAGCGGATCATCCGCAAGGGAATACAGCGCGCAATGTGCGCCGCCCGAGCCGATCCGTCAAGACCGCCGTATCTCCGGCAAAGCCGCGCCCACTCCTTGACACCACCCCCGCATCCCAGTAGACGTTTGGATCAAGCAATCAAGCATGCAAAACGAAACCGCGGATTTCGAGGTCACGCTGCGGCCCGCCACCGGCTGGCTGCAAATTGAACTTGCGGGGATCTGGCACTACCGCGACTTGCTTTTCCTCCTGGTCTGGCGCGACTTTGTCTCCAAATACAAGCAGACCATCCTCGGCCCCCTCTGGTTCATCGTCCAGCCGCTGCTCAACACCGTTGTCTTTACCGTCATCTTCAGCAACGTCGCCAAGCTCTCCACCGACGGCCTGCCGCCGCTCCTCTTTTACCTCTGCGGACAGCTCGGCTGGAACTACTTCGCGCAGAATTTCGGGGCCTGCTCCGCCACGCTCGTCAACAACGCCGGGCTCTTTGGCAAAGTTTATTTCCCGCGTCTCGTCGTCCCCCTCTCCAACGCCGTCTCCAATCTTCTCACCTTTGCCATCCAGGCCGCGACGTTCACGGTCTTTTACCTCTTCTACAAATACGGCATGCGCCTGGAGAGCTTCGGCGTCACCTGGCAGGCCGTCTTCCTGCCGCTGCTTGTCCTCCAGAGCGCCGTCTTGAGCCTCGGGCTGGGTCTCATCATGTCGGCGCTGACGGCAAAATTCCGCGATCTGGTCCACTTGACGCCGCTTTTGATCCAGCTTTGGATGTACGCCTCCGCGGTCATCATCCCCCTCTCCCAATTCCCCGAGAAATGGCGCTGGGTCGTCGCCCTGAACCCGATGATTTCCATCGTCGAGTCCTTCCGCCTCATCCTGCTGGGCACCGGCACGGTCGAGCCCCTTTACCTGGCCTTTTCCGTCGTCTTTACCCTGCTCGCCCTGGCCGCCGGGCTTCTTCTCTTCGGCAAAGTCGAGAAAACCTTCGTGGACACCGTCTAGCCTCCCCCTCTCAAATGTCCCGCCCCGCCATCGCCGTCCGCAACGTCTCCAAGGTCTACCAGCTTGGCGCCATCGGCGCGACCTCCTTGAAAGAGGAGCTTTCCCGCCTCTGGAACCGCGCGCGCGGCCGCGCCCCCGCCGCGCAGCAAGGGGAATTCGTCGCCCTGCGCGATGTCTCCTTCGACGTCCAGCCGGGGCAGGTCATCGGGCTCATCGGCCGCAACGGCGCGGGCAAATCGACGTTGTTAAAGATCCTCTCCCGCATCACCCAGCAGACCAGCGGCGAGATCACCATCCGGGGCCGCGTCGGGAGCCTGCTGGAAGTCGGCACCGGCTTTCACCCCGACCTCACCGGGCGCGAAAACGTCTTCCTGAACGGGGCCATCCTCGGCATGACGAAGGCGGAGATCCGCGGCAAATTCGACGAGATCGTCGCGTTCGCCGAGATCGAGAAATTCATCGACACCCCCGTCAAACGCTACTCCAGCGGCATGTACGTGCGGCTCGCCTTCGCCGTCGCCGCGCACCTGGAGCCGGAAATCCTGATCCTGGATGAAGTCCTCGCCGTCGGCGACCAGCAGTTCCAGCGCAAATGCCTCGGCAAAATGCAGGAGATCTCCACCGGCGACGGGCGCACCATCCTTTTCGTGAGCCACAGCATGGCCGCCATCCGCCGCCTCTGCCAGAAATGCGTCGTCCTGCGGCACGGCGAGGCGACCGGCCCGCTCGACATCGAACCGGCCATCGAGTTGTACACCGAGAACCTCTCCGAATCGCTCTACGACCTCGACGTAAGCCAGTCCAAGCGGAGCTGGGGCGCGGAAGCCCGCGTCTGCCGCATGAAGCGCA
>JAQTMF010000012.1 GCA_028714515.1 Chthoniobacteraceae bacterium
CCGCGTGCATGTGGTGACGCGGCCGGTCAATCTCCCCTTCCTCCGCACGGTGATCGCGAAGATGGACTCGAGCCTGCCGCAGGGCGTGCCGGCGACGCGCCCGCTGCGGTTCGTGTTGGCGGGCGATGTGCTGGATGTGGTGGCGGGTTCGGTGGCGGAACCCGGGGTGGAAGTCAAGAAGCTCGAAAACAAAACGACCTCGAACGGCGCGGCGATCCCTGTTGCCAATAATATGGCAAACATGGCGGGGTATAATAGTCAGAATTACGGCTCTCGCGGCGCCAACAACCCGACGCTCGGAGGGCTCGCGCCGGGGAATACGACGTTGCAGGCCGACACCGCCCCCGAAGGCCGGATCATCCGCAACACGAAGATCCTCGCCGATAACCGGATCAACGCCATTATTGTCGTGGGCAATGACGAGATGAAAAGGAAGGTATTCAGTCTCCTCGATCAGATCGATGTGCGCGCGCCTCAAGTCATGCTCACCGCCGTCATTGGTGAACTCACGTTGAACGACAATGAGCAATTCGGGATCGATTATCTATTGTCCAAGGGCAACCTGCGTAGCGCCATCACGAGCGGCACGCTTCCTTGGGCCATCCCGGCTTCCACGGTTGCGGGCGGCAGTCTTAAGAACATTGTCTCGGCGGCGAGCCTGCCCAGCACGGGCGGCGGCGTATCGGGGTTGATCGGCGTCAGCAATTCACTGGATCTCTTTGTATCCGCGCTGGAGTCGACAGGCCGCTACCGCGTCACTTCGCGGCCGATGATTTTTACCAGTAATAATCGAGCGGCGGTCATCAGTTCCGGCGAGAAGATCCCCATCCCCGCCAACACGACCAGTGGATATACCGCGGGCAACACGCTGACTAGCACTTCCACGACGGACTACATCGACGTGGCGTTGAAGCTCTCCGTGCTGCCTCTGATCAACTCCGATGGAGAAGTGACTCTGCGCATTACGCAGGAAGACAATAATACGAATGGCACCACAACGATCAGCGGCAATGCCATCCCCAACGTGACCACGCGGTCCATTGATACAACGGTATCGGTTGCCAACGAGGCGACCATCGTCCTCGGCGGCCTCGTGAGCGAAAAGAAGCAGACAAGCAATTCCGGGGTGCCCGGCCTGCGCAAGATTCCGCTGGTCGGTTCCCTCTTTAGCTACAAAACGAACACCACTACCCGCACGGAGCTGGTGGTTCTCATCCGGCCGACGGTAACGCGCGGCCCGGTGCAATCGGTCAAAGCAGGGGAACGCGCGATGCAAAAAACCAACTTCCAGCCCGACCTGGACGCTTCGCTCGACCCGCCGGGAACCCGCGTCAAACAAGAGAAAATCTTTGCCGCGCCTCAGCCCTCGTTTCGCGCGGAAAACTAGCCCATGCAACGCAAGTCGTTGATCGAGATCCTGTTTGCAAGCGGGGTGGACGACCCGGAGACCGCGCGGGCGCTGGCTTCGTTGCGCCCACCCGGCGGATCCTGGACCCACGAAGTTCTCAACTCCGGCAAGGTTGACGAAATCCGGTTTACCGAACAGCTGGGGATTCTCTTCGGCGAACCCGTGGAACTTCTCAACGCCGCCCGTCTCGACCGCTCCGCTCTTTCCGCGCTGCCTAGCCGATTTGTTTTTAAACACCATATTCTCCCGCTCGCCATCGAGGAACAATATGTGCGTCTCGCGACCTGCGACGTTTTCAATAACACGCCGCGCCAGCTCGCGTCGCAGCTAGTGGGCGGGAAACGGATTGAGTGGACGCTGGTGCCGCGCAGCCAGCTCTTGCGCGCCATCAAAAGCGCCTACGGCGTGGGTGCCGAGACGTTCGAAGAACTGCTGCTAAATACGCACGCCTTCGATGCAGCGGAGCAGGAGGGTGGCGCCACGGACTTGAACGCCGACGGGCCCGAGGCTTCCGTGGTCAAATTCGTCAACCAGATCCTGCGTGAAGCCCTCTTCGAGCGAGCCACCGACATTCATATCGAGCCGCTCGACGCCGATCTGCGCATCCGCTACCGCATCGACGGCATCCTCCATGAGGTCGCCGTGCCGCCGCAATTGCGCGTGCTGCAAAGCGCGATCATCTCCCGTCTCAAGGTGATGGCCCGCATGGATATCGCCGAAAAACGGCTCCCGCAAGACGGCCGCATCAATCTCCAACAAGGCGGCGCGGCCATCGACGTGCGGGTTTCCACCATCCCCACCGTCACCGGCGAAAGCGTTTCGCTGCGGCTTTTGAACCGCGACGAGGCCCGCACCTTCGGCTTTGAGCGGCTTGATCTCAGCGATCGGCAGAGCGGACTCGTTCGCAATCTTCTGCGCGAGCCCAACGGTATTATTCTCGTTACCGGGCCGACGGGATCCGGTAAATCGACCACGCTATACTCCCTCCTTTCCAATATTAACTCCGTCGAGCGGCGGATTGTGACCATCGAGGAACCGGTGGAATACCGCATCCCCGGCGTTTCGCAGATCGACGTCAAGCCGGAGATCGGCCTCACCTTTGCCAGCGGCTTGCGCGCTATTCTACGCCAGGACCCGAACGTCGTCATGGTCGGTGAGATCCGCGATGTGGAAACGGCCGAGATTGCCATCCGCGCCGCGATGACCGGGCATCTCGTGTTTTCGACTTTGCACACCAATGACGCCGTGGGCGGTATCACGCGACTTCTTGACATGGGCGTGGAGCCGTTCCTTGTCGCATCGGTCGTCCGCGCATTTGTGGCCCAGCGTCTTGTGAGAACCGTCTGCCCCGACTGCGCCGAACCGGTCCAATATCCCGGTTCGTATCTCAAGGAGATTGGATTTCCCATCGTTCCGGGCCAGAGCTTCCGCCACGGGCGCGGGTGTGAGAGCTGCCGCCAGACGGGTTACCGGGGACGCGCCGCCATCTATGAATTCTGCGCCGTTGGCCAGGGCCTGCGCAACCTGATCATCCGCAAATCGACCGGCGCTGCTCTTAAAACGCGGGCCACTCACGACGGCATGGAAACCTTGCGGCAGGATGGCTGGAGGCGCGTGCTTCTAGGCCAGACGACCGTCGAGGAAGTCTTGCGCGTCACGCAATCCGACGAGGGCGCCACCGAAACTGACTAGTCATGCCGGAATTCGCCTACACTGCCCGCAAGCCGGATGGTCTCCGCGTTCAGGGATCGCTGGAAGCCCGCGACCGCTGCGCCGCCATCGCGCGCATCGAACAGGAAGCGGGCGTTCCGATTCAGGTAAGTGAGGCGGCGCGGTCCACGACGCAACCCGCCCAGGCCCGTTCCGCTGGTATCGCGAGCCGCATCCCTCTTTCGCAGCTCTTTCTCTTCACCGAGCAGCTTGCGCACTTGCTTTCGGCGGGGATGACGCTCGACGAATCTCTCGGCGTCCTGGTCCGCCGTCTGGAAGCCGCGAAGCTCAACGCGCTGGTGCGCACGCTTCACCAAGCGCTGGTCGACGGGCGCAGCCTCTCGCAGGCGATGCGCGATTTTCCCGGAATATTCTCTCCGCTGTACGTCAACATGGTCGCGGCGGGTGAAGTCTCCGGCGCTCTGCCCCAGATTTTGCGGCGGCTCGTTACCCACATCGCGAATATCAAGTCCCTGCGTGATCGCGTGCAGCAAGCGCTCGTTTACCCGGCTGCGCTCGTTGTCGTCGGCATCGGCCTCATCGTCATCTTTATGACGGTGATGGTGCCGCAGCTCACCAAGTTTCTCAAAACCACCGGGCAGGCGCTTCCCGCCGCAACCCGGATGCTCATCAATGCCAATGCGCTCCTGACCCACTATTGGTGGGCGGCCGCGCTCGCGGCGGCCGGATGCTATGGTGCGTGGAAGATCGCCACGCGCTCCGCCGATGGCCGGTGTGCGTGGGATCGCTTGCTATGGACGCTCCCCGCCTTGAGCCGCATCCCGCGCTATCGGTTTTACGCCCAGTTCGCCCGTACGCTGGCAACGCTTTCCGAAAACGGCGTGACGCTTCTCCAATCGCTCGCACTGCTGGAAGAGATCTCCGGCAACGAATGGGTGCGCCTGCAAATGGTTGAGACCCGCAATGCCGTTATGGACGGCGCGGGCCTTTCCAGCGCTTTGCGGAGACAGAAACTATTTCCTCCGCTCTTCCTCGACATGATGGCCGTGGGGGAACAGACGGGCCGCTTTGCCGAGACGATGTCGATGATCGCCGATGTCCACGAACGCGAACTCGACAAGCAGGTTCAATTTGTTTCCACGCTTGTTCCACTTGTCGTTATCACCGTCATCGCCCTTCTCGTCGGCCTCATGGTCTACGCCATCCTTTCCGCCGTTTTCGGCCTCACCTCCGGCTTGCAAGGGCGAATCCATTAAGACGTTTGCTGTTCCCTAGTCATGCGCTTTTTATACGATACGCGAGTTTTCTTTCGAATGTTGCGGATTGTCGCGCTGACTGTGGTTCTCCGCGCCGTCCCGGCGATAGACGCGCAGGAATTGGCAGCCCAGCCGACGCCGTTCACGGCTCTGGTCGATTTCGCCGCTTTGCGCGCTCCCGATGCGCCGAGGCAACCGCTGCCCATCTGGTTGGAATCGGTGCAGGTGGTCCCCGCGGAACCGGCCGCTTCCTCCGCCGCACCAGCGCCCGCGAAGCCCATTAAGGGATTGCCGGAGGAGAAGACGGCGCCGCATACGGTCTTCCGGATTCGGCTCCGCTCGCTCGCGGGTCTCACGGACCGCCTGTTCCTTCGGTTGTATTTTGAGGACCGGCCCGATGCGCGCCCGACCATCACCGCTTGGTCTGAAACGGGCGACTGCAAATTCACCTCCGCTCCGCTGGGCGCGGGACTTGATCTGCCGGTCTCCGATTCCCTATCCATCACGACCAATGGTGCCAATTACCTCGAAATCGACGTGCCGGGCGATGGAGCCAACGTCCATAAGGCTCTCTTGTGCCCCCTGAAGCCGACCCCGATGAACGCCGCCCTCGATTTCGCGGGGGCTCCGCCAAAGCGCGAGGCGGTTGCCGATCCTTTTGGCAACCCAACTCCACAGCCCGCCGCCGAAAATGATACCCACCTTTTCGGGCGTGTTCGCGCCACGCTTGAACCGGGCGTGGTGAAACTCGAAGCCCGCGCCGCGCCTCTTGTCACGGCTACCACATCCCGCAACACCTCGGTCTCTTTCGAGTTCAACCTCGAATCCGCGCCGCTGTTGAGTTTTGTCGCGCTCGAAATCCTCGACGCGGATCCGGTCGCGCCTCTCCAGGCATGGGCAAACAATCACCCGCTCGGACCGGTTGTCCCCCATTACCCCGACCTTGCCGACCCCGCGTACAGCGGGCTGGTGCGACCGTTGGAAGCGATGCGCTTCCGCTATACAGGCTGGCTGCCCGCGCAAGTAATCATCCCGCGTTCGTCCCTAAAGGCAGGCGCCAACATCATCACATTTCAACTCCCATCCGGGGCTAGCCCGATCGCCATCCGGGCGGTCGAATTACAGCTCAAACACCCCTGGCGTTCCCTAGACTATACATTCACTCCATAATATGAAAAAATCCCATCCGCAAGCCTTCCGCCCTCCACATGGCCAAGCCGGCTTCACGCTTTTGGAAATGATCCTTGTCGTTTCCATCATCGCTCTGCTCCTGGGCGTGGCTATCAACAAAATGGGCGGAGCCCTCGATTTCGGCAAGGAGGTGCGCATCAAAGGCGACGTTCAGAGCCTCTCCAATGCTCTGCGCATGTACAACGCGCAAAACGGTTTTTACCCCACCACCGAACAGGGGCTCAAAGCCCTCGTTGTGCAGCCCACCACCGAACCGCGCCCGCGGCAATGGCGCTGCGCCTTCGACGACGGCAAGGTTCCACGCGATCCGTGGGATAGCGAATACGGCTACGTCTGCCCAGGGAAGCATAACATCAACGGCTTTGACGTCTATTCGTTTGGTCCCGACCGCATCGCCAATACGCCCGATGATATCGGCAACTGGGAACGAGATTCCAACTCCAAGTAGTGCTGTAATCAACGAGAATCTTGCGCCCCAAAATCCCATACTTGGATTTATAGGATATGAAACGAACCTTTCTGCTTCTCGCCGTCGCGGGCCTGTCCGCGATGGAGCCGGGATGCGCCACCACCTGCCGCCAACGGACCGCGATCTCTTGCGAATCAACCTACTCGCGCGTGGTGATTGCGGACTTTGAGGGCCATTGGATTTCCGAATACATCGCCGAAGGCCCTGTCTCCGAAACCTGCCATGGCGTCTGTTTCCGCGCCGTGCAACGCCGGATCTTCAAGCCCGTCCCTCTCACATTCCGATATCCTCTCGGCCGGCCCGTGAAAACGCAAGGCAGCAACGTCATCGTCACTCCGGCCGCTAGGCCACCCTGGCTTCCCTGAACCTGCCGCCCTGTTCCCCGCCCGCTCTATTTGGCGATCCTGTAGCCGAAGCTACGCACCGTTTTGATGCAATCCCCTGCCGGGCCAAGTTTCTCACGAAGCCGCCGGATATGGGTGTCGACGGTCCGCGTATCAATGGCGTTCTCGTAACCCCACACGTCGTTCAGCAGGGTGGCGCGGGACTGCACGACTCCCCGGCGTTCCAGGAGCACCCGCAGAAGCCGGAACTCCGTTGCCGTACAGCGCACGAGTTGCTCCCTCACCCACACCTCAAGACGATCGATGTCCATTGCGATATCGCCGACGGCCAGGCAATTTAGCTCCGCCACAGTGCCGACTGTGCGGCGCAAAATGCTCTTGATTCGCAATACGAGTTCCCGCGGGCTGAACGGCTTCGTAATATAGTCGTCCGCGCCGAGTTCCAATCCGACAATCCGGTCCACCTCCTCCGCTTTGGCCGTCAGCATGATGATGGGGACCGCGGCCGTTCGCACGTTCGCTTTGAGTGTCCTGCATATTTCGAGGCCGGACATTCCAGGCAACATGAGGTCAAGAACCACAAGACTCGGCAACTGCCCCATCGCGGCGAGCGCCGACGGACCGTCCTGCGCCTTGATCACGTCATAGCCGGCCCGCGAAACATTGGAAGCGACGAGCTCCAACATGTCCGGCTCGTCTTCGGCAACCAGTATTTTCTGGAGCATCATGCCAATGAGTAACACCCCGCCCGAGAACGTCCGTCAAGACATCTGGTCCCCGTTGCAGCGCAAAAGCCATATTCAGCGGAAAATATCACCATTCCGAAACACGATCGTCACCTCTATGTAACATAGCCTTCTCTCCAACCGGCTTCACATAAATGTAACTATAAAAGCGTTGTTCCGATACATCCGCGCCCATAGCCTTCGCCACGAATCGAGCCGAACAGCGCAGAGGAATGCTGCCGGCCGCCTCTTCAAAAACATCATCCGCGAATATTCGATAACCTATGAAAATAAAAAACATCCTGATGACGGCCGCCATCGCCCTTGTTGGCGTGGCTTCCGCCCATGCAGACTCCTACCAACGGGGCGACCTGTTGTTGGCGTTCCGGGCCCCTACCGGGACGACCGGGGCAGATATCAACTTCGTGATCGATCTCGGCGCAGCCACCGATTTCCGCAATTTGACGGGAACGCTCCAGTTGGCCAACGTCGGCTCCCAGCTTGCCTCGATCTACGGATCCGATTGGAACAGTCGCACCGACCTCTCTTGGGGCGTTGTCAGCACCGATGCCAAGACGGGTAGCGCAGTCAACGGCGATCCCGCCAAAACCAGCTATATCTCCCTTGCTGAAGCGAGCTTCGGCACGCACAGCGACGATCCGACGTTCGGATCGGGAGCCCGGAGCACGATCAGCACCCAAGTCTACGCTTTCTCCGATGCCTTTGCGGCTTCCGCCGGCGCCAATGCCACAACGGGAATCTCGATGGGGTCCAGCACCACTGGCAGTTGGTCTTACTATTACGATGATAGTCAAAACATGACCTATTCCTTCGGTTCCGGGATTAGCTTTGAAGGTGCCGTGGGCAATGGCGTTGATACCTCTGACGCCGCCCTCGACCTCTTCCGCATCCTTAACACCACCAGCGGCGCCAATCCTACGGGAACCGTTGGTCTCGGCTCCTATGAAGGCAGCTTTACTCTCAGCAACAACGGCCAAATCAGCTTCACCGACAACCTTCAAGCCGTTCCCGAACCCTCCACCTATGCCATGCTCGGCGTCGGCGCTGTCGCCGCTTTCGGCGTGATGCGTCGCCGCCGCCTGTCCGCCGCCCAAGCATAACCGTCCTTTGCGAAAGCAAACTCACAAAAAAACCAGCAATCCTCATCCAGTTATCATGAAACTCAATAAATTCATCCTGGCAACCTCGATCGCTCTGGTCGGAATCTCGGCAGCGAAGGCCGACATGACCATCAATATGACCGGAGCCACCTCTATTAGCCAATCCGTTCACCAAGGTATTATGAACGCGTTGGGCGACCTTACCTATGCGTATGACGCTACCGGCGGCGCAACCAACCTTACGACGAAATCGGCGATGTTCAAAGGAACCGTCGCGGGTATATCGGGAACTGTTACGATTCGCACGAGCTTCACGGGATCCGTTGACGGCATCCGCGATCTCGCTCAGAATAATCAACTCAGCTACATCGATCTTGGTGTCAGTTGCACATCTGCCGGGAACACCTCCGGCATCACCAAGTCGATCGTCACCGGCAACGAGCCGAATGTGGCATTTTCTGACGTTTACCAGAATACCACAAAGTATACTTCCCCATCGTTGACGAACAAAAACGTCGCCGTTGTCCCGTTCGTCTTCTGGACCAACGCCAGCGCTCCAGCGGAACTGAATAACATCACGCCGCAACTGTACAAGGCCATCCAGACACTTCCCGTTCCGATCAGTATGTTCACGGGGAGCACAACCGACGCTCGCTTTGTTTATCCCGTTGGCCGCGATGGCGGATCTGGCACGCGTATGACTGCGTTGGCCGAAACCGGATGGGGAGCTAAAAACCCTGTTAACCAGTATCTTCCCACTGTTGTTGGTACTGCCATCACCGATTTGGTGCTCACGCCTCAAGTATCGGTTCCCACTGATCCTACCTACATCGCGGAAGGCAACAACGGCGGGTCCGCCGCGAACCTCATCACCTATCTGAACGCCACTAGCAATACGGCCGTCAGCGATGGCAATGTGCCCGTCGTTGTCGCCTATCTTGGACTGGCAGACGGCCGCAAGGTCACGAGCGGAAAGCAACTGAATTACAACGGCGTTCCCTTCTCCACGTCCGCCGTCAAGAATGGACAATATACGTTCTGGACCTATGAGCATCTGTTCACGCGCTCCGGTTACTATGCCGGCAATGCGAAGACGGTGCTGGACAAGGTGATTACCGCTTTCCAGCAGCCTGCGGTACTGGGCATCGCGGACGCCATCAACGAAGCGGACATGGCGGTTGAGCGCACCACGGACGGCGCCCTTGTAACGCCCAAATAGTCATGCTTCTCCGGCAACGCCGGATCGGCATTCAATAGGTTAGTAGACTGGCGCTGGTGGAAACACGGGCGCCAGTTTTGTTTGTACCGCTTCCTCCTACTATGCCGCGGCCCGGCGCATGGTCTTCGCTCTGTCGCCCTGGATTTGCCCGGCAGGTGTGAAGGGGCGCTTCGTTTCAGGGCAAGTCCGGAATGCCTGGACGGGTTCCGCTTCCTCATGCGTCCTCGTCGGTTCCCGCGAGGCCGCCGCATATCTCTATCCTAGCACGCGGATGGGTCTCGCCTACACCGCCGGGCGCTGAGGGATGCAATGTGCCGGGAGGCTTGCGACGGCCCTTGCTCCGTTCGCATGGGCCGCCGCTTCATGAAGCATTCCGCTCCTCCGCCCTATTCTTCGCCGCCACCGTAGCCAAGCACCTCGACGGTGATGATGGAGGGGATGTCTTCCATTGTCTGCGCCGCCGTCTGGCTGTTGCGCGCCTGGTCTGTGGCCGAGGTGGCGGAACTCGCTATCGCGGCGGATGTGTTGCCCGCGGAGGTGATCCCGCCGATGTTGGGAGCGGCGGGGGCAACCGGGGTGCCGACGCTCGCGCCGCCTACCTGGATGTTGCCGGCATTCAGCACTTGAACGGCGGATACGTGCAGATTCCCGGTGGCCCGGATGCCCGCGTCGCCCGCATCGATCGCCCCGCTCGGCGCGATCAGGTCCACCGCGCCGACGGGGATGTTTTGAACGGTCGCGAGAACGCCGATGCCGCCGCCGGTCGCCAACCCCGCCAAGTCGCTCTTCACGTCGCCGCTTTGCGGATCGATCATGACGCGCATTGGCGGCGCGGATTTGACTGTCTTCGACGAGGAACCGGCGGCGATATCGCCCGAGGTCGACCAGATGATCTCGTCGCCGCCGCGCAATGTGAAGATACGGGATGTTCCCACGACGACGTCGCTCTGCGTGTAGATCGCGATGTTGCCGCCGCCTTCCGTGAGGATGCCTTGGTCTTGCGCTTGGGCTCCGGCGACGTTGAAGCCGACGGTGATTTTGCCCCCTGGGGCGAGCATGGTGATGTTCCCCCCGATGAATTCGACGGAATCGTTGCCGGTTTTCGCGGTTCCGCTTTGCGTTTTGATTTCCCTGGAGGTCAGCGAGATGTCGCCGTTCCAGTGGCTGGCGGGAAAGAGGGCCGCGATGGCGTCGTAGCCGGACTGATACTGATACCCAGGGCTGCCGGAGTTGAGATGGTTGCGCCCGGCATCGCGCAATATTCCGAAGAAGACACGGAGCGCCAAGCTGTTGCGCTGTTCGGCCGGCAATTGGTTGAAGGCTTTCCAGATCGCGTCGTCACTGTTCAGGTCCGCCCCGGGCAGTAGTGCCGCCAAGGGCGAGGCAAGCCCGGTGAGGTAGCTTGCGGAATTCGATCCGGCGGCTCCCGGCTTCAGGAACTGATCGATGAACGCGGTGAAATCAAGCTGGCTGTTTGCGAGGCCAAAGGAGCCGCCGATGCCAGCCCCGACGATGAGATCGGCTCCGGTTGTGGGGAGGTAGGGATTGCGCGCGTTTCCGATGCTGACGATGCCAAGATCCATGTCGGCCGGGTCAATGTCATTCCGGCCAATGCCGAGGTCGAGGTTGCGCCCCGCCAGCACTTCGAGGGCACCGGGCCCGCTGATTTGGATGTCGCCGCTCTGGTTGATTTCTCCATAGCTCAGGGCGTTGCCGTTTGACAAGGCTTCGGTGCGCAAGGGGGAGTTTGGGTCGTAGGCGATCAGGTCGCGGCCCGCCGAGACGATGCTGACATCGTTCTGGCCCACGTTTTGAATGTAGAGGCCGATGTCGCTGATGTCGCCCCCCGCCACGACGCGGGCGGATTTTCCTGTGAACAATGTCAGGCCGGAGATGTCGCCGTTCAGCGCGTAGAGATAGACGGGATCGCTGTCTCCCGCATGGAGCAGCCCCGGCGCGTGCAGCATTTGCTTTTTCGAAAGCGAGCCGTCGGAGCCGATGGTGGACCCCGTCTCGCCGAAGACTTTGTCGATGGATTCCAGGAAGCTGTTGTTGGTGGTGTTTTGGGCGCTGGGGGTCAGCCCGACGAGGGACTCGTAGGCGAACGGCGAGGTGATTCCCGGGATCGACGCGGGGTCCGCATCGGAAAGGTTGATGAGGGAGGCGTTCCACGCCATGACGGTCGAGTTGAGGATCAGTTGATCCGACGTGCCGACGGGTTGCAGGCCGTTGATTGAGCCGTTGGCGGCGAGGTCGACGGTGCCTTTCGGCGACGGGAAAAGCGTGAGGCCGCCGACGATGTTGATATCGCCCGAAAATGCGGTGACGTGCAGGATGGGCGGCATCAAGGAGAGGGCCGTCGAGAACGGCTCGACTTGGGTTTCCGTCAACCTCAACCATGGGTAGTAATAGGCCGCCGTATCAGCGAGTGTTCCGAGAAGAAGCTGCTTCTCCATCCAGATTTGCAAAATCGGTTTGGCGCTGATTTCGTCGGGCAGCATGGCGCTTTCCCGGAGCGTCACTTCGCCGCCGAGCGATGACACGCTCACGCTGCTGTCCTCCGCGTAGGTACTAAAATACGTTTTGTACCAATATTTGTTGTTGAGGCTTTGGGGCAGAAGCGAGGGATTGACGGCGGGGCCCAGCAATACGTCGCCCATGGCGCTGACGTCAAAGCTGCCTTTGCCTAGATAGAGGGTCGTCGGGAGCCATGTTTCCTGACCGAGAACGGGGTAGGGAAAGGCGATCGACGTGAGGGACGGGGAACGTGTGCTGTTGGTGTGAATGCTGTTGCCGGCGTTCAGCGTTCCGCGCCCTTTTTCGACGTAGTAGACGCCGCCGTCGATGTCGTGCCCCGCCTTGACAAACAGGTCCCCTCCCCCGAGTTCGACGAGTTTGCTGACGTCGGGAGTTCCCTTCGGCATCCGGGCGTTGGTGGGCACCGCCGCGTCGATGTTGCTGATATCGTGCCCCGCGACGAGGGTGACGTTGCCGCCGCCCAGAGCGCCGATGCCTTCAAAGAAGTTGCTGAAATCGATCCACCACGTCGTGGAGGCCGCCGTATCGTTGACTTTGGATACGCCGCTCACGCCCGCCACGCCAAAGTTTCCGCTGACGGGATCGACATAGCCTCGGCGGTAGAGCCAGTTGTCCGGCAATTCTCTATCGGAGTCGGCAACCAATTCTCCCGCCGTGTTCTTGGTCTGGTGCAGCATGTCCCATTGGGCGTGGATGGTCACATCTCCGCCCGCCAAACTATATTGAGCGGGATACTTTTGCTGTACGGCTCCCAGCGATCCCTGGGAGGGATTCGGCGATTTGCTGAGGATCGGCAGAACGAAATCGCCCGCCGCGTAGAGGCTTGTCGCGTTGGTCACTTGCACGCCCGCCGTGTAGATGGTGGCAAACTGGTTGAGCAGTTGGAGGTTCCGTCCAAGCGATATGTCGATGTCGCCCGATCCGGTGCGGATCACCTGGTAGAGGCTCGGCTTGCCCGCGGGGTAGAGCGCGCTGTCGGTTGTCGCGTCACTCCCGCCCGTGGATGCCTTGTTCTGGCCCCCGTTTTTCCCGAGCAGCAGGGAACCGGCGTTGGCGGCGAGGGAGTCCAGCGGTTTTACCGCATGGTAATCCACGGCGGAGAAATCCGCGCCCGCCGTCAGCCGGTAGGTCCACGACTGGGCGTTGAGCGGCAACAGCGCGTTTTGCGTGAGCAGCGGGGCGACGTTGGAACTGGACGAGAACCCGTCGTTGAGGGCGTTGTTGAAAACGAGATTTCCGGCGGCGCGCAATGTGAGGTATCCCGCCGCATTCTTCGGCCCAAAGCGATAGGTGGCCAGGTTCCAATCGCTTGTCGCGCCCGTGGTGGCGGTCCCCAAGGTCAAGTCTCCGTTCGGATTAACGATCTCCGCCCCGGGGGTGATGACCAGGACGGGGGCCAGGGATGTATTGGTGCCGAGCAAGCGGTTGAGCATCGCCGTGTAGCCCGGGGTGGTCGTTCCCGCCGCGCCGGCAAAAGTGTTTCCGTTGGCCAGGATGGCCGCTTCGACGCTATCGATGGAGCCGTTGACGGGCGTATACACTTTGTAGCCCTCGACGGTGATGCTCGATGCTCCGAGGACCGCCCCGGCGATGGGGGCGACTTGCAGGTCTTTGCTGTCCGCCGTTTGCGGAGCCCGCAGGTGCAGGGTGCCGTTGAGCCGCCCCAGCGCGGCATTGGCCGCGGCGTGATCGCTAGGATTGCTTCCCACGCGCAGATCGATGGTGGATCCGGCCTCGATGGCAACGCTGCCGCCGTTGGATCCGCGCGTTTCCAGCGAAACGGAGCCGCCCTTTCCGGCGCTGCTGAAATCTTCACCGAAGACGCTCAAAAGCGAACCGTCGTGCAGAGTGACGCTACCGTCGGCTTGCAACAAGATGGAGCCGCCCTTGTCTCCCGAGGCGTCGATGGTTCCGTATACGTCGATGGCTCCCGCGTCGGCCGAGACGCTATAGTTACCAGCCTTTGCGATGCCGTCCACAACAACGCTGCCGCTGCGGACCCGGTAGCTTCGCGAAGCGTTGAAGGAGGCGGCGTTCAACGCGGCGTCCAGCGCCGTGGTGTCGCCGAGCGCCCGGATATCGAGCGAAAAGCTGCCGCCGTCGCCTCCCTGACCGGAAAGGGTCCCCGCCATTTCGAAATCGCCATGAACGGCGCTGACGGCAAGGTCGCCCGCATCGGCACCCGCCGGGGCCGCCACCGAGAGCGTTCCGCCGGCGCCCACTGAAACGTTCCCCGCGTCCGCGGTTAGCGTGATCTGCCCGCCGCCGGTGGTCTTGATCACGTCGAAGAATTCCTGCCGTGTACCGCCCACATCCACGCGGGCGGTGGCGGTATTGCCAATCAACACGTCGCCATCGGTTGCGTACAGTGTCAGGGATCCGCTGGGAAGCAGGATGTCGCTGTTGACTTCGACGCTTGATCCCTGGAGCGTCAGGCTGGCACCGAGCCCGCCTTGCTGTGCAGCGGCCTCCGCGCCGTCTGGCCTCGCGACTTTGAGTGCCCTCCCCGCGGTAAGGGTTCCCACGGCGCTGGTTGCCCCGGTGACGACCGGAGTTGTCAGTGTCAACGCTCCCCGCGTGCTAAATGCGCCGGTGCTTTGCACGACGATGCCGCGTGTCGCATTCAGGCCCACTTGATCGAAAAGCTCCACGTTGAGCGTGTTGGCTCCAAGGTTCAGCGTTTCCGCCTGGAATATCAGCGAGCCGGAAAGCGCGTTGCCTTGTCCGTCGGCGGGCGCGGGGACTTTCGCCGCGGCGCTGTTGTCGAGCTGGATTGTCTCGGCGGTAAAGGTGACGTTTCCCGTATCGAACCCACGGATGTCCGCCGCGTGAATCGCCAGTTTTTCGAACGACTCGTTCCCGACAGAGCCGGAGCCGTAGATATCAACAGACGAATAGCTAAGCAGCGAAAGGGTCTGCACGGAGCCCACCAGCGTTTGCAGCACGTCGCCCGAGAGCACAAGGCCGACGGTCGATTTTCCACCGGTCTCCTTGAGGCCGTCTTTCCCCAGCGATTCGAAATCGAGGCTGATCTGGCCGCTGTTGAGGGAGACGAACTTGCCGCCGATGATGGCGCTGCTGCTTAGGTTGGTGGCATAGGTGGAATCGAGGATGACGCTATTGCCGGAAAGGCGCGCGCCGTCGCCGATGGTCATTTGCGGCACCGCGATCCCGGTCACATGAGAGCGGGCGATGTTCGCGGCGGAGTCGCTGGAAACGCGCGCCACAAGGCAGTCGCCCAAGGTGATGGGAACCGGCCCCGATGTTCCGCCTGTGGCGAGGCTGATGCTGCCCGCGCTGGTCAACGTAATCGACGCGCCCGCCGCGAGGCTCGTGGGGGTGTTGGCCGCAAGCGCCGTCGTTGTTCCGTCGGCGTTGGTGATCGTGCCCGCGCTGGTGGAGATGACCGTATCCGTCCCCGGGGTGCCCTGCGGGAAGGAGAGCGTCGCCCCGGCGTTGGGCAGCGTGAGCGAGTCGCCGACTGTCTTGAGTTTGAGCGATCCCGCGACTTGCAATGTCCCCACCGGGCCGGAGACATTCCCCTGCTGCACGACCTCCGCTCCCGCCGCCATGACGAGCGATTTGTTGGACGCGAGGATGATGTCCGGACCGGAAAGCGCCGTCCCGCCGTTGTCGACGGTCAGGTTGTCCGTGTCGACCCGGGCGGTCGTCCCCAGCGCGTCGCGGACGCCGCCGATGAAGAGGCTCTCCGCGCCGAACGCGCTCAACTCCCCTGCGTCGAGCACCAATACGCCGTCCCTGGGAGCGGCTCCCGCCCCGGCGATGAGGATGTCGATGGAGCTGTCGATATCGACAATTCCTCCGCGCCCGCCGTTCACCGCGCGCGACCACACCGCGCCGTCCAGGATCATCGAATGGGTGGCGGCCAGAATCAACTGGCCGGAGTCCATCGGCAGGCGTTGCACCGGCGCGCCATTGTCCGCGCTTTGCCGGAAGAAGACGTTGGCCGAATAGTCTTCATATTGCGAACGCGCGCGAAGCACCGCGCTCGAAGCCACTTCGAATCGGCTGTAGGGATATTGGCCCGCGCTGGAATCAAGCCCGTTGAAGCGATAGCCGGAGACGAGCGCGGAGCCGTCGGTTTTGGTGACTGTCCCCACCGGAACGCCGCTTTGGGGGGTGACGAGAAAGGCTCCAGGCAGGAGCGCATACCGCGCGGGTAGGAGCGTGTAGTACCCGGCGGCAAGACCCTCGCCTCCCTCCAGATAGACTTTGTCCCCCGCTTTGAGGCCGCCGTTCACGTAGCCGGGATCGCCGCCGAGGTTGGCCGCGCCTGGGTTGAACGCCGCATACGGCGCCATGTCGGACTGGTAGCCGGGGATCACGGCGAAACCGGAGTTCGCTGCCAGAACGTCGCTGGTTCCCCCCTCGCCGCTCACCCAGCGGTAGGCATAGAGATCGCCGCCGCCCCGGATGTCAATGACCGCGCCGGAGTCCACGGCGACGTTCACCCCCGCGGTTTCGATTTTCTTCGCGGGAAGGCCTGATTGCGTGATGTCCATTCCGGCGGGATCGATCCACTGCGACCCGTTCAAGTTGATTCCGTAAGGAATCGTGAGCCACTTGCCGGTTACGGAATCGTACGCCGAAACCGAAGTGACGCTTCCCGCCGCGAGCGTCAACTGCTGTGTGACCGCCACCGGCCGCCCCGTGATGGCTCCCGCGGGAGCGGAAGCGGCGTCGCCGCACCCCAGCGTGATACTCCCGAAGGGGGCGCGCAACACGCCCGACTGGTTAATGATGGAACCGAAGATGTTCAGGCTGCCGCCCGCCGAGAGAGGCGTCTCCCGGACTCCCGAGGATTCGATGGTGACGCTGCCGGGATGGACCGTTCCCGCTAGTGTATAGTCATAGGCGGCAACCGTAAAGCTGACCGCGCTGGGCGGGTAAATCTGCCCGGCCCGCAAGGTAATGTCTCCCGCGACATCGAGGGTGCCGTTGCCGCGAATGTCGCCATTGTCGGCATAGAAATTGGCGTTCCCGACATTTTGCAGCGACAGGTTGCCGATGTCGATGAAACGGGCGTTGACGGTCAGCGAACCCGCGCCATGGGTGGGCAGGAATGTATAGTCAATGAGTTCGCCGAGGGCCGTTGTCTTCGTAAAGACGAAGGGTTGGTCTTGCGCCCGCACGGGCGCGGCGAAAGGTTGCCCCAGCGTGACATACGGGGCGGTCAAGACAACTCGCCCGTTGGCGGAGAATACGCCGCCGCTGGCAATGGTGAGGCTTCGGTCCGCCGATACGGTTACGTCGCCGAGGAATTCCACGTTGCCTAAAAGAGAGACGCTGCCAAATCCGCCCCGGGCCAGATGATCGATGGCAAAATAGCCATGCTCTGGAATCGGCGCGCCGGACGAGTCCACCACGGCTTGGCCAAACAACGACGGTCCCATGTCTAGATACGCCGCCGGCAACGGGACGTCGGCTTGCGTAACGGTCAAGTTGATGTCGGCCGTCGTCCTTTCCACCCCTTGCATGTAGAACCGCCCGGAGGAAACCGTGACGCTGCCGCCCTGGGCCGAAGCGCCTCCCGCCGCTCCGATAAGGGTGGCGAAACTGAATAGCTCTTGGGCCCCCTTGAGGGTGATGCTTCCGCCGTCGCTATCGGCGCGGAAAGGCTCCACCGCGAGAATGGACGGGCGCGCCAACGGATGATCGTTCCCGCCGTAAGCAAAGGGAAGATCCAGCAGACCGCTTGCCCCGGAAACATCGAATACGCTTCCCGGCGCGGCGACGATATTGCCGCTTACGGCGATGCTGCCGCCATTCAGAACCGCTCCACTGCGATATCCGCGCACGTCGGGAACCAGCACCACCGAACCGGCCGCAGAGAGTTCCGCCTCCGGCCCGATATATACGGTAGGCAGCGCGTGAGCGGGGTTGAGGTCCGTTGATGGGTAGCTATTCGCGCCCTCAATCGAAATCGTCCCTCCGGGAGCGAATATGGAGCCGAGCAAGGTGACGGTGTTTCCTTTCAGCGAAACCTGCGCCAGGGGGTCCGTATGAATGGATGCGCCCTCGCCAATCACGAGATCGCCCCGCACTTTCAAGAGTTGCGGAGGGAATGACTCCACGGCTCCAAGCGCGGCAAAGCTCAGGTTGACCGGTTTGCGCAGGCCTTCAGGCAATTCGACCACCGCGAATCGGGAACCTCCATCGGCATCCAATAGGAAAGCCCGGTTCTTGACGGCGGGGGCGATTTGCGTGCCGGGCGCGATCACCAGGCCGGGGAGGTAATCCTCGCCTCCCACGGAGCCGATGCCGCTGAGGTTGAAACTGCCAAATCCCCCCTGGCTGAAGAACTCCGGCGCGACATAGAATACGCCGTCCCCGGGGGTGCTTCCGCCGACTTGCATTCTCCCGGCCTGGATCGTTAGCGAGCCCCCCGTGCCACCGCCGCTGAATTTCAGGCTCGCGCCTTGGAGCGTCAGGTTTCCGTTTGCGGCGGCGAAGCTCAGGTCTTTTAGTCCGGCATACCCAAGAATACTGGAATCCAGCGCAAGACCGCCCCCGAGCACCGACTTGATATTGACGTCCCGCCCGGTTTGGACTGTCAGCGAACCGCCGTCGCCATAGCTCAATTTCCCCGCGGCGGATATGAGCACCCCGCCCGAGACATCCACAATGCCGCCCGCTTGAAGATCCGCGTTGTTGGCGGCGATCGTTATCGAGCCGCCTTTGTTTACGAGCGGATCTAGGTCGCGGGCATTCGCGGAGGCCCTATCGTCGACGACTAAACCGGCCGCCGAGAGGACCGCTCCCCGTCCCACGGCGATGTTCCCTCGCGCGGTGTTGTAAAGCGGATCGGCGGCGGCCACTGCCGCCTGCGAGGTGGAAACGTCCACCGCGCTCAGGCTGATGCTTCCGCCCGGAACGGTGATGGAGCCGTTGATGGCGATGTTGGCGGAAATCAACGTGATCGAGCCGCCCGCCGGTGCCGTCAGGTTTGCCCCTTCCGCCACGGTAATCCACGCGGCGTTTCCGTTCCCGCCCGCCTGGCCATAGACGTCGTTGCTGTTGTTGATCGTGAGTTTTCCAAAGCCGTTCTCGTTGACGAGATCAGGCGACAGGATCACATCGGCCAGCCGGTCCGCGCGCAGCCCCAGCGCCGCTCCCGAGCCGTCCAGCGCAAAGGGATCCGCGGCCTGCTGTCGCCCGCCTGTCTGGAAGGTGACGTTGGGAGCGTCGGGCGAGATCCGCGTAAAACTGGAGGTCGAGGGATCGTCCTTTTCGAAAACGAGCGCCAGCGAACCCGTGGCGGGCGCGTTGGATCGTTGGCGAGGTCCCATCACCGTGTTGCCGAAAAGGTCGCCGTCGAGCGCCATGCCCGGGGCCGTGATCGAGAGGGAGCCGCTGTTGGCTCCTTGAAGGTAGCCCTCCTCGTAATGCACCTGCGCGAGCAGCGGGCTCGTGAATGTTTCGGAGACGTTCCACTTCGCGTGGGTGGAAGTAAATCCGGTGTAGACGCCATCGTAAATGATGTCCGCCGAAGCCTGGGATATATCGTAAATGTGGCCGCCTGATAGCAGCCGCGTTGTTTGGATATTCGCCCCGGTGTAATTGATCCATCCGCCCGACACGTCGATTCTCGATCCGGCCTGCATCACGACCGAATCCCCCGAGTTCATCTTGACGGTGCCGCCCGCGGTGGTCAGTTCGGCGACGGTGCGTTGAATCAGATCGATCCAGCCTTGGGCATTCGCAAGGGTTGTCCCCTGGCGGGCGTCCACCAGCAGCGACAGTCCCCGAAGCGGGCCGTTGCGCTGAACGGGGGCGTCGGCCAACTCGGTGCCGCGCAACTCCACGGAGACAATATTCTGCCCAACGGAGACATTGACATTTTGCGTGCCCGCGACATCCACCAGCGCGCCCGCGTCGAGGTAAATCTGCCCGCCCGTGTTTTTGAAAACATAGATACCGCTATTATCATACCAGCCGCCCGCGTTGAGAGTCACTCCGGCGCTGGGCGCATGGATCACGGAATCGGTTTCGAGGTGGATCGTCTGCCCCTCGACGTTGACGATGGAATTCAACGCCAGGGATGAACGGGCAATCGATTCCGCGTTCCACGTCTCCGGGAGAATTTCCATGACGCTGCCGGGCCCCAGCGTCACGAGGCCCGATGCCGTGGAGTAGAAGGAGTAGCTCTCCGTTGAAGTGACCGGAGGAATGGCCACGGCGTTATAGTCGGCCAGCAAGTCGATCCGCCCATTGTAGGAAACGGAAGTCGTGCTGTAGACCGCGCCGAGCTGGTTGACGTTCTTCGCCGCCATCGTGATGTTGCCGCGCGGCGCCTCGATATAACCGGCGTTGGTCGCGGTCCCTTCGCCCTGGCCGATATAGACATTGAGCCCGCGCAGGGTGGCGTCGGTGGATTCCGAGAAGCCGACTTGCTGTCCCGCCGCGAGCATGGTCTGCCCGTCCGGCGTGGAGATGCCGCCGGCATTGGTGACGCTCGGACCGGCCAGAATAACCCGGCCGCCGACGTGGTCGGCCGTTGTCGGTGTCTCGATCAATGCGCCCGCTTGCACCACCACCGCTCCCGATTCACCATTCGGCGTATTGGGTGCTGGCGGCGCGGTAAACGCGGGCATGGTGCCGTTGTCGACCATCGGGATATCCAGCGAGGAAAAGAGAAATTGCTTCTCCGCGTTGTTGAGCAACCCGGCGGCAACGAGGTTGTCATTGATGGGCAGCGACGAGGCGACAAGCGCATGGGTGTTGACCTGGCTCGATCCGCCAAAGATAATGCCGTTTTGGTTGATGACGTAGACTTGTCCGTCGGCCTTGATCGATCCCAGAATCTGCGAGGGCACACCGCTCGGATCACTGATTTTATTGAAGGCCACCCACTGGCCCACGCTGGAGCCGCCGGCGCTCTGGTCGAAATAGAGCGTCGTGTTTTTGCCGATATTGAACGTCTGCCAGTTCAACAAGGCTTGCTGGCTGTTCTGCGTTACGGTGACCGTCACCTGCCCGTTGGCGTTGGCGGTTTGAAGGGGAGTGGTTACCCCCGACCACGTCGTCACCGGATTGGCCACGCCGTTGCTCGCAATGCCGGAATCGGGAATCAGGCCGCCCGCGCCACCCGCCGACCGGTTGTCGATCAATCCATCGGGAACATTCGGTAGTACTAGCCCGGGGTGATTGGGGTCCGCGCCCAGGTTGTTCGGAGCGGTGGCTGCGGAAGCGGCCGCCCGCGCCGCGTTTTGCATCGCCTGCACTCCCCGTAACGCCTGCGTCGTGCGCGTCAGCGTGTCATTGGCGCGCTGTGAGATGGCCGCCGCCTGCGCCGCGGCGGCGTTCGCAGCGTTGGCATTTCCCCCTCCTCCCGACACCGATCCGCCGCCGCGCAAAATGTCGCGCGCATCCGTCGTCACCGTCAATGTGACGGCGACGCCAAATACGGCAGCAAGCGCGGCACGCGAGGCCGGGAGCTTTCCTCCGAGGAACCGGGCGGGGTCGTGGTGGGCCATGGGGCTATTTCTCCGGCTTATCCAGAACCTTGGGCAGAGCCAGTTCGTTGACCGATACCGGCTTCTCCTGCAACAGCTTCGCCAGGTAGGCCTGACGCTTTGAACGCGCCCGATCGGCGCGGAGCTGCTCGGTCAGGCGCCCGCGCGCTTCCTCAAAGGAAGCGGTGCGCGCGTCCCGGACCTCCAGGCACTTGATGATATGCCACCCGTCCGCGAGACGGATCGGTTCGCTGACTCCGTTTTTCACCAACTCCGCCACTTTGGCGCGAATTTCCGGCTGCATCTGGCTATCCGAAAGCCAGCCGATTTCTCCGTCCGCCTTCGCACTCTCCTTGTCGTCGCTCTGGGCGCGCGCGATCGCCGCGAAATCGGCGTTCGCCTGGCGCAACGCTTTGCGCAAGGTCTCCAGGCGGCTCTTCTCTTTATCGAGCGCGGCGGCGTCCGCCGTCTTGGGTGCGGCCAGGTAGATCTGCGCGATCTTGGCCTGGCGCGGAACCACTAGCGCCGCTTTGTTGGCATCGTAGGCGGCCTTCAATTCCGCTTCGCCCGGAAATTCCTCTTCGGGCTTCGAGAGCGATTGCAGATAGCTTTCGGTGATGACGGCATCGCGCGCCCGCTCGATCAGCGCGGTCACGTCGGGCTGCTTGTCCCATTTCTTCGCGAGCGCTTCCTGCAATAGGATCCGCTGAACGAGCAGCGTGCGCACGGTTTGGTTCAGCAACGCCGGGTCGCGCGAGATCGCCACCTGGTCGCGCGGGTTGAGCGTTTCGATGGCGGTGCGGATGTCGTCGATTTTGACCTCGGCGTCGCCCGCTCGCGCAAGCACCGTCGAAGTTTCGGCCGCGGTGCAGACGGCCGCCGCCGCGGTGAGAACCAATGTGGAAAGAAGAGCGATTTTCATGGTTTGATTTTTTGATCGGTCAATTTGTCCTGGAAGTCCTGCACATAGTTCTCGAGCTTAACCCGCGTGGTGCCGACAAAGGGCTCCTTGGCTCCCAACGCCTCGCCGAGGCCGAATTTCTCGTAACGTAAGAGGATGTCGCGCCCGAGCTTGTACATCTCGGCGTTCTTCGCTTTTTGATCCGCCACCGTCCGGTTGAGAACCGTCGATTGATCCTCCAGCGCTTTCCGCGCCGCCTCTCTGGACTGCGCGAGCGTTCTCGCGGCATCGAGGTCCGCCTGGCTTTTGGCGAGGTCTTTTTTGAACTGCTCCAGCGCGCGAGCCTGTTCTTCGAGCTTGGCGTTGAGGCTGTCGATCTCTTTTTTCGCCGCGTCGCGATCCTCCCCGCCGCGTTTGGTGAGAACCTTGATCTGGCCGTCCAACTCCTTGGCTTTCTTTTCCAATTCGGCCTTCGCCGTCTGAAGCGCGGTATTGTCGTTTTGGGCCGTGCGAAGCTGAAGCATCGTATTGCGCAACGTTTCGCGCAGGCGCGTGTCCGCGCCGGCGGGAGGTTCGGCGAGGCCCGAAGCGCCGTTCAAAAGCGCGGCGGCCAGCCCGATGAGAACAAGGAGAGTGAGTTTGCGTGGCATGGCTAGAATTTGGCGTTGATGTCGAATTGGATGATGTCGTTCTTGTAAGCGGGACCGGCGATGCTGTCGGCGCTCAGCCAGCGCAGGGCAACCCAGACGCGCGAGGAGAGGCCGAGGCCGCCGCCGAATGTGAAGCCTTTCAAGTTCGTGCCGCCGCCGCCGAAATCGGAATCGCAGAAGCCGTCGATCACCGCGTCGCTCTCCACATAGCGATAGCCGACGTTCACGTTCCAGTCCCACCGTTTTACGAGGGCAGGGCTGCCAAAGTTCAAGTTGACCAGCCAGCCGGTGTCGCCCCCGGCGTAGGAGCCGAGGGAGCCGTCGCTGCGATCCGCGCCGCGATTATTGACCGCGATCCGGTCGATGGAACCGCCGTTAAACGCGACGTTTTTGACCGCTTCGCCGGTCAGCGCGATGTGGAAGGGATCGAATCCGCCGTAGTCGATCTGGCCCGTCAGCGCGAGGTCGCGGAACGGCGTCGCGAGTCCATAGTATTGATATTGATAGAGCGAGCCATAGCCGTTGGCCGCGGTACTGTTGTCGATGTCGCGCAACGCCATATAGGTGTTGCCCCGTTGTGCGAAGGAAGGCCGCGTGGCGTCGGTATCGCCGATGTCCGCGGTGCTCAAAGGAATGAAGGGATCGGAGAGTCTCCCGTCCACGCCCTGGTATAGATAGTAGGCAACGGCTCCCTTGGCATTCCAGTCCTTGGTGATCTTCACGTCCGCGCCGAGTTGGAACCCTTCCAGCCATTTGTCCTCGCTGCCAAACTTCCCGGGTTGGTTGGAGGCGAAGTTGAAATCCGTGTTGTAAACGGGAAAAGCGCCCGCGACGAAAAACGGCTGCACACACTCGAACCGCTTGTATTTGCCCCGCACGACGGCTCCGTCGAAGCCGAGGTCGTCGGCCCAGATCATTTTGGTGCTGAAGAACGGATTGTCAAAGCGCCCCACCGAGGCGGAGAGCCACGTGTCGTCAAGCGCGTTTGTTTCGTATTGGAGGAATCCGCGGTCCAGCCAAACCGAGTATTTGCTGAAATTGCCGCCCTGGTTGGCGGTCGTCGAATTCACGCTCCCCATCGTCTGATTGGCCGATACCGGCGAATTGTTTTCGCCCGTTCCGAGCCGCAACCCAATGGTGAACCCCTCGCCCAGATCGGCTTCCGCCCCGGCCCTGGCGCGCAGGCGGAACCGGTTGCGGTCCCGGTCCGCATTCGTCATCGGAGGGTAGTTATAGCCCCGGAGATCGAACGGGCTGCCGGTATTGATGGCGTTGAAGTTGGGCAGCCCGCCGGTGTTGTCATTGCCATCGGGGAAGAAGTCGCCCTGGTAACGGACCCGCAAGTCGCCGAACAGGCGCAGGTTCGTCACCCAGCTTGGAAAACTGCGCGGAGCGGCCCATTTCTCCTCATACGCCTGCTTCATCACTTCCTGCCGCAGATCGTCGCGAATCTGATCCTTCACGACTTCCGGGATGTAGGTGACGCGCACGGCGTCGTCGGAGGCGGCCGGAGCGCTCTGCGCCGCCGCGGCGGCTTGCGTACGCGCCATCGCCGCATCCGCCTCGGCCTGCTTTATCAGATCCTCCGAGTCCTCCTTGGAAAGCACGCCGCGCTGCACGAGCCGGTTGATGAGGTTGATTGTCACATTCTGCGAGGGCGCGGCAACGGGAGCGGCCGGGGCCAGCTCCGGTTCGGCAACCGGAGGCTCGGCGACCGCCAGCGCCTCCGTGGGGCTCGGCAAGGGATTGGCCGCCGCGGGGTCGGCCGCCAGCACGTGCGGCCCGGCGGCCGCGCACCAAGAGGAGGCGAGCGCCAGCGCGAACCGGCGGCAGAAGAGACGTTTTCGTTGGGACATAAACTAGGGTCGTTGGGCGGTAATATGCAATACGATCGGAAGGGGCATGCCTTCGGGAGGGGGCTCCTTCAGTTGCAGGCCGGTCAGGGCGGCGTTGACGGCGGCGTCGAGTTTCGGGTCGTTGGTCGATCCGGCCAGTTTCGCCCGCGTCACCCGGCCGGTGACGTCTGGCCAGATGCGGACTTTGAGGCTCAGGGAGGCGTTGCGGAGCGCCGTCTCTTTTCGCAGCGCTCCGGCGATTGCCGTTTGGACTTGCCCCGCGTACCAGCCCCACTTGCTGTTCTGGCGCGCGGAGCCGCTCCCTCCAATGACATTCCCGCCGCCCGCGCCGACACCGAATCCATCGGGAGGTCCATTTCCCTTGATCCCGGTGGCCAGCGGTGCGGCGGGCGGCGGCTCGTCCTTGGGTCTTTCTTCCTGATCGTTTACCGGCGCCTGCTCCACGATCTTCTGCTCCTGCTTCATCTCCTGCGGAGGCGGCGTCGGCGCCGCCTGCGGAGGCGTGGGAGGAGGCGGCGGGAGCCGCACGGAGACGATTTCCGGCCCTTTCTGGCGCGCGGAACCATGGGTGGAAAATTTCTGCCGAAGGAGAATGACCGTCGCCGCGATGACGATGACCGCCACGGCGCTGAGCACGATGCGATGACGTTCCAAAAACGTCTTCTCGCTTTCCTCGTCTTCGAATGAATCGTGTCGGCTCATGGCGGAATGCAGGCGGTTACTTGCCCTGCGGCTTGGTGGCGAGGCCGACCTGGGAGACGCCGAGGCGGCCCAGCACGTCGAGCACGTCCATCACGCCCTGGTATTGCGTGAGGCTGTCGGCCTTGACGACCACGGGAAGCTCGGGCATCGCCGCTTTTATCGCGCCGAGTTTCTGCTCCAGTTCCTGCAAGGTGACGGGCATCGCGTTAAGATGGATGCTCCCCTTGTTGTCGATGGTGATCGCCTGCGTTTTCGGCTTTGCAAGGCTGGGCGACTGGCTCGCTTTGGGCAGGTTCACCTTCATGCCCTGGACCGACGCTGTGCACATCAGGATGAAGATGACGAGCAACACGTAAGCGAGGTCCAGCATCGGCGTGATGTTGATGTCGTCGTAGGGCTTGTCGTCGTTGATTTGCATGGCGTTCGATAGCGGCTGATTTTGTGGCTATTCGCGGTAGAACTCCGCCATTCGCGTGACGAATTCGTCGATAAAGACGTGCATGTCGCTCGTCGTTTCCTTAACGCGCGTGAGAATATAGTTATAGCCAAAGAGCGAGGGGATCGCGACGCTCAAGCCTGCCACCGTGGCGAGCAACGCCGCGGCGATGCCCGGCGCGATGGCGTTCACGTTCACCTCGCCGGCGGCGGCCACCGCCGCGAAGGTGATCATGACGCCGACCACCGTCCCGAGAAGCCCGAGGAACGGGCCGCCGGAAATGCAGATTGTCAGCAGGACGATCTTGCTGTTGATCCGCTGCGTTTCCCGCACTAGCCCGCCGTCCAGCGTGGCGCGGATGGCCTGGATCGACCGGCCCGCGAGCCCTTTGCGCTCGCCGGAACACTGGTCGGCCGCCATCCGGTGCCGGATCTCCTCCACCCCGAGATGGTAGATGCGGTACAGGGGCGCTCTGCGCATGCTCCGCTGCCCGGCCTTGTCCACCCGGCTTTCCATCGTCTTGATCATGCCCGCTTCCGCTTCGCGGTCGTCGAGCACCGTCAGATCGCTGGCGATGTGTTTCCACTCCTTCAGGAACAGTTCGTTGCCCGCGCCGATGGCGTTCAGATACGAAACCTTTGTCACCATGACATACCAGCTGATGCACGCCATCACCGCCAGGATGCCGATCACCGCCCAGCCGTCGGCGGAGAGGTTCTTGATGATCACGCCGAAGTAGCCGGTGCTCAGCCAACTCGATGTTCCTTCCTCCTCGCCCAACGCAAGCACGGCCGCCGCCTTGTCCCCGCCCTGCGCCGCCGCCAACTTCAGGTAGGAAGCCGAACGCGCGGTTTTGGAAATCGTCAACTCGTCGAGTTCGCCCTTGAAACCCGCGTCTCCGGCGGCTTCGGCGCTCGATCCGGCCTCGGCGTCCCCGCCGATCATCGCGGCGCTGTTCATCCCCGGAAGAGGCACGGCCAGGGCGGCGTATTCCGATCCGTCCAGATAGACGGTCATCTTGCCGTTCACCGCCGCGACCGCGAGATGATGCCACGAATTCGGCGCGATCGCCGCGCCCGCCGGGCTGCGTTGAGTCGATCCTCCCGCCGTGGTCACTTCCACATAGGGAACGCCATTGTCCGCGCCGATTGTCAGCGCCTTGCGGCCCTCGCGCCGGATGTAGATGACGGCATTCGGTTGAGGGGTAACCAGCTTGATCCACGCGGACCACGTCATCGCTCCGCCCTCCGTCCAGAACAGCGACGGAGCCGTTGGAATCGTCAGCGCCACTTTGCCATCCAGTTTGAGGCCGGTGCCGATCATCGATCCATCCACCGCCGTTCCGGCGTTCTCCGCATTCGCGCCGCTGGCCGACGAATCCATGGCCGGGGTCCCATGCTCCGCAAAGTGGTAGATCAGCGCCGTGTCGGCGTCGTAGGTTCCCTTTGTGTCCTCCGCCCTCACCGCCTTTGGCCCGCTATTGCCGTAGTAAATCCAGAAGACCGTCTGCGCGCCCGGCTTCACATCCGGCAGCTTCACCCACACAAAGGCCTCGCCCATGAGCGGGTCCCATTTTTCAATATGATAGGGAAGCGGCGTCTTGTCGTCGGCCGCCACAAAGCGCAGATCGCTCCCGTCCTCCTTGGCCGCGTCGAATTTGAAGTTGCCGTCGTGCAGACGAATCAGAACGGGCGTCGCTCCGGTGGAGTCGGCAAGCGCGGCCCCTTTTTCCGAGGCGTCCAGCGTCACCTTCTTGCGCATCGGCCATTCGTCATTCCACCACGCCCGGGCGGTGCCGTTCATCGCGAGGATCGCCAGCGCTCCGGTGAGCAGACCTTTGAGAAGAGTTCTTTTGATTCGTTTCATAGCCGTTGTTGATGAAGAGAAGCCCGCCTAGAAATCCGCCCAAAGACGGAACGTCATGAGGATGTCGCGAACACCGGTCGTGCCCTGGCTGATGAGCGGCACGCCGAGGTCAAACGACCCGTTGAGATGTTGCTGAAGCCGCACCCGGCTTCCCACGCCGTAGCTGGCCAGTTTGAAATTGGACTCTTGTTCCGGCAGCGTTTGCCGCAGGTCCAGCCATCCGCCGTCCGCGAAGACGTAGAAGCGCCACTCGTCCACGCATTTGCCCAGGAACGTCTCAAGCGAAGGGCTGCGCAATTCCAGCGTCCCGCAAAGTCCGTTATCCCCCAGCACGGCGGATTCCAGGTAGCCGCGGACCGTGGATAGCCCCCCGGCGCTGAACTGCTCATTATTGACGAGCGGCTGATCCGATAGCTGGCCCTGCACTTTGCCGTAGACCTGCAAACCCCATGGCAGATCGCGCGTGTGCGAAAGATCGCCCCGGCCGTAAAGGTAATTGCCTTGCGCCTCGTACCGGCTTTGGTCGAACTGGTGGGGGCTGCTGCCCATTCCGCGCAGATGCAGATTCACGCCGCCGTTTAGCTCCGTCACCGCGCCCTGCTTCACCCACGTGGCCGAATACGCCGCGCTCAGCGGGTAGTAGCTGATCGGCGTCACGCTCTCCACGCCGGCCACCACGATGTTTTGGTCGAAGTGTTTGTAATCGATCCCGAAATTCAGCGAGTGGTAGAAATCCTTCCCGTTCGGCAGCGCCACGATCGCGTGAGGCCCGAAGAATTCGCCCCGCCCGGCCACGGCCGAGCCGCCCAGCGTCGAGACATTGCTGTTCTGCTTGGTTCCTTGCAGCATCAGGCTCAAATTCGGAATCTCCTGGAACCGCGCCGTATAGTAGCCGGAGAAGACATTCACCGCGCCCACGTCTTCCGGGGCAACCTGAAAGCTCATTCCCGCCGAATGCCCCAGTTGCCACAGGTTGTTATAGCTAACCGCCCCGTTGACGCGCAAAGGCGGCGTGTCGGCGCTGTAGCGGTTATTCAATTCGAGGCTCCCATGCAGCGGCAGCGAATCCTTCACATCCAGATCGACATCGACGGTGTTTGGCTCGACGCCGGGCCGCAGCGAAGGCGTGACCCGGCGGTCGGGATACCGGTTCAGGGCGACGATATCCGCCGTGACCGCGTTGAAGTCGAGCACGCTCCCTTCCTTGAGCGATGGGGCTTCCTTCTTGATTTCATTGGGCAGGAAATAGCGCGCCCCTTTCACCCGCAGCCGCCCGACGGCCATTTCCACCACTTGCAGGACGATCACGCCGCCGCGCCCGTCCTGTTGCGGGATTTGCACCGTCACCGTTTGGAAACCGCGGGCGCGGTATGCTTTCTCCAACGCGGAGCGCGCTTGTTCGACATCGCCCTCGTTGCGCCCCGGGCCGAGATACGGGTAAACAGCTCTCTCCACCTCAACCTGCGGCAGATGATGCGCCCCCTCCACCCGGTATTCTTTGATGTAGAGCGTCCCTCCTTCCGCAAACACCCGCTGCGTGCCGGAGAGCCCGGCGATCCACCCCAGAACCGCCGCCACGGAGGCGAGAACATGCCGGGAAAGGCGGAAGGATGGTCGAAATAAAATCATGGGAATCGCTGGCGGCTGAAAGCCCAGACTTATCCCATTTGCATCGCTAACCTCTCAAGCCATTGATTGTTACAATTGGATGAACGGCTATTCCTACGATAATACAGCAAGAAGGCCTTGCTATTAGACTGAATGTTACATTTCTGTAACAGTTCCGCGACGACTCACGTCGTTGTCTCAAATCGCTCGCCACATTTGGAGCAAGTGACTCGAATCCGCCCCTTTCCGCAAGGGACCCGAAGCTCTTGATGACAAGTAGGACAAGAGATGATGTTGTGTACGACCGCCTTTTTCACCGGCGCGCTTTTCGGCTTCGGCCCGCCTTTGGCAAACCTCCCGGCCAGTGAGCCCGTCAAGCGGCGCATGATGAACTGGAGAACCGGCCCGCTCGCTCTTTTCCTCCATTCTTGGCCGATCGCCAGCCAGCGAGCGCCGTATCTTTGGCAGGCTAGAAACACAAGTGTCAAGAACGCCGTATACAACGCGGTGTTACGCCATTTCATGCTCGATTCGTACGCGGGAACAAGCCTCGATATCTCTCTGCATTGTTGCAGTTGCCGCTCGGATAGGATGAGGGCCTTTCCAAAAGGATCCGCCAAATATTCGCGGCGAAATGACTCGATCCCATTCCCCTTACCCGCGAACCCGTTTAGTTCCGCAAGGGCCGGAGCCGCTTGACGCTCCAATCTAGTGATCTCGGCTGTGGACGATAGAAAGACGACCAAACAGACCGTCAACACGATGGCTGGCGGGGTGGCGGCTTGCTTCAATCGTTCGAATAGCGGCTTGTGCATCCCTTCATGTTATCGAGGGAGGCAAGAATGTCCACGACGCCATTCCATGGCTTTTGCCCCGGGGGCGCGATCGCGGGAAAGCGTTCGGGATGGTCGGTGGCCAGTTGCCACCTGCCGTGCCCGCCCATGCTCAGGCCGGTATCCGGGCTGGCGAGCCGATTCCTCTGTAACTTCCGGCTTCTTGCCTCACGAGAAGCCGAGGACGCACGAAGTTCCCGGCGGCAACGGCAAGAAACAACCGTTGCTTCCCGAGGTTCGATTAAGTAGTGCCAATTTCCACGGAAAAGAAGCACTCCTATGAATACGTC
>JAQTMF010000013.1 GCA_028714515.1 Chthoniobacteraceae bacterium
CGTAGAGCACCACGGCGAGACAGGCGCTCTGGAGCGCGGCGTTGCCGAGGAGGTTGCCCAAGTCCACGCAACCGATGGCGTTGGCCGCCAGCGCCACGGCGAAAACGGCCAGGGCGATCTGCGCGCCCGCGCGCATCCCTTTTGCCAGGCGGGCGTTCTGTTCCCGCAATGCCCGGAGCCGCCGCGAGCCAAACAGCCAGGCGGCAAAAGCCACGCCGCCCGCCATTTCTGCCAGGAAGAGGAAACGCGCCGCGATGGGCAACGCCACGGCGACCCGCCGCACCTGGTCGAGGAGGTAAAACACGACCATGGCGTTCAGGACCGGGAAGAGGTGGCGGTCGAGCAGGCGGCGCAGGATCAAAACCGCCGGGATCAGCGCGGCCGCCCCGCCCAGGGCGGCGAGCAGCGGCGGCGCTTGCGGATAGAATCCCTGGGCGGCCAGCAGGGAGAAGACGATGGCCATGGAGACCGGCGTCTCGAACACCTGGGCCGCGCGGCTCAGGCTCGGGTCGTCGCCGATCCAGGCGCGCACCCGCCGCCGGGTCCAAAAGAGGGCGCACAGGAGCACGACGAAGAGAAAACCGTGCAGCAAAAACGTGTCCGCCATCCCCTGGGCGTAGTAGCCCACGGCCTGGCATTGCTTGGCCCACGCGGCCCGGCTTTCCGCGCCGAGGTTGAAGCCCGAATCGCGCCAAAGGGTTTTGCTCCAAAGCGTGGTGCTCCAGATCGGGACGCTTTCGGTGAGGAAGAGGCGGCCGAAGGCTTGCGGCCCCGCCTCCTTAATGGTTGCGACCATCCGCTCCACTTCCCTTTCCTGCTTTTGCGCGGATTCCAGGAGCGGGGGCAGTTCGCCGCGGCGTTGCTGGATCGTTGTTTCGTTCCCCTTGGCCGCTTTGAGGAGAGCGGCGACCCGGGGGGTCAGTTCGGGATACATCACCGCCTCGCTGGCTTTCGGCGCATCCTTCGCTTTCGCGCCGTTTTTGGCGGCTTTGTCGTCCTTGGCGTTTTGCCCCCAGGTTTTCTGGAAATTCGCGAGATCCTTGCTCTGGGCGTCGTAGCGGTCGGCCCGCTCCCGGAGGCACTTAAGGGAACCGGCCAGTTCCTCGCCGCGGTCCCTCCAGCTCGCCCCCAACGCTTCCACCGTCTCCAGCGAGGGATTCGCCGCCAGGGTCTCCCTGTCGGCGGCAAGCTGGTCGCCCATTCTCTTGTTGAGCGCCTCGGCCCGCGCCTTCAGGGCGGCGATCGGCTCCTCGTCGCGCAAGACCGCGTCGATCTTCCCCCGTTTCTCCTCGTCCTGGGAGAGAGCGTCCGTCAATTCCGAGAGCGAATCGGGCGTGGGGCTGGCGGCGGGAGCGGCGGGAGGCGCGGGATTCTGCGCCCGCAACGCGGCGGGGGCGGCGGTCAGCAGGGCGAACGCCACGGCGGTGGCAAGGAAAGCTCTGGAAAGCAACAGCATGGGAATGCCTGTATCCGGTGAACCGGCCCGGAAGTCAACCCGGCATTTCGTGCCGCGCGGGCATCGGCGGAATCGAGCATGGACACCCCCGGCGTTTCTTGGCAACATTCCCGCCCCATGCAGAACCGGATCGACCAGACTTTCGAGCGCCTGCGCGCGCAACGCCAAAGCGGCTTCATCGCCTACATCGGGGCGGGCGACCCGAACCTTGCCGCGACAGAGTCCCTCGCCCTTGCCCTGGAAAAAGCGGGCGTGGACATCCTGGAACTGGGCGTCCCGTTTTCCGATCCCGTGGCCGACGGCGTGGTGAATCAACTTGCCGCCCAGCGGGGCCTCGCCTCCGGCACGACCCTGCACGGCGTGCTCGATTGCGTGGCGCGGATCCGCAAACAATCGCAGCTCCCCATCGTTCTCTATACGTATATGAACCCGGTCTACCGGTTCGGGTTCAAGGAATTCCTGGCCGAGGCGGAAACGGCGGGCGTGGACGGCGTTCTCCTGCTCGACCTGCCCCCGGACGAGGACTACGGCGAATTTGACGTGCAAAGCAACGTGCGGCGCATCCGTCTCATTGCCCCCACCACCCCGCCGGAGCGCGTGGCCGAGCTGGCCCGGCGCGCCGAGGGGTTCATCTACTACGTCTCGCGCGAAGGGGTGACGGGCGAACAGACGACGGTGGCGGACACGCTGGCCGCCGGGGTCGCCTCCATCCGGGCCGTCACCGGGCTCCCCGTGGCCGTCGGGTTCGGGATTTCCAACCCGGAGCAAGCCCGCGAAGTGGCGCAAAAAGCCGACGCCGTGGTGGTCGGCAGCGCGATTGTCCGGCGGATCGCGGAATACGGATGTGAGCCCGACCTCGCCCAGCGCGTGGCCGACTTTGTCCGCCCGCTGGCCGCCGCGACGAAAACGCGGTAGCGCCAGAAAGACCTACGTGACGGCGGGAACGGAAAAAGAACAAAGGATCGCGCCGAACAATACGCCGCTCGAAATCCGCAACGCCCGTTCGGCGGGGTGGTCTCCATTCCAAGCCAAAGCGAAGGTCCAAGCGAGGCACAGAAAGGCAGCCAGCGCGCTGAACATGGCTGCCGACTGGAACCATTCGTGAGCCCATAGGTAATGAACCTGGCTCAAAGCCCACGCCGCCATCGGCAGGAGGATCGAGGCGATGGGGACGAACCGTTTCCCGTTTTTCCACTCCGGAAGGAAGGCGACGCCAACCGTTGCCGCAAGGTAGGTGCCGGTGATGGCGAAAAGGAGGCACGCACAAACGAAAAACCGGAGATCATCCGGCAAGTAGTCCAAATAGACGAACAGAAGAAACATAGCCCCTCTCCCGCATGATGCCGCGCGGGCCCGGCTCTGTAAAGAAATCCCGTCCCTTAGAATGGGGCGGCTTTTTCTCGTGCCTAAGCTCCAGCTTGGGCACGCGCTTGTCTTCGAGGCTCCAGTCTCGCAACGCGCCGAAGGAGTTTATGCCTTATGGAAAGCGCCGAGACCATGGCAAGTTCTGGAAGCAGAGCTTCCAAGACACTGGCATTACCAAGCTGGAGCTTGGTAACGAGAGAAAAAGTAATCCCGCGGTCACTCCCGTCCCTTAGGGATGGCGGCTTACGGCACTCCCTGGAACATGGTCCAGAGGAGGTAGCCGCCGAGGATGCCGCTCGCAATGCGGAGCACCCTTTCGAGAGGCTGGCTGCCGCTCCACGCCAGGCAGAAGGTCCAGATCACGAGAACCGGGAACGCCAGGAGGCTGATCTCATGGAGGGCGAGGCCCATGCCATGAACCCACGACCGGGGAAGCAGACAGCTTACCCGCGGTAAAAACAGGATGAGAACCGAGGCCACGGGAACGCAGCGCTTCCACGGTTTCCATTTGAGCGCGAACGCCCCCACGACTGCCGCGACAAGATAGGTTCCGAAAACCGCCAGGAGAAGAACCCTCCAAAGCGATTCCCGTTGGATGTCGAACGGCAGCGCCGGGAGCGTCATGAAAGAGGGCTCCTGCCTTATGCCTTCTTCGCGGTGCTCTGGATATACAGTTCGCGCAGTTGCTTGAAGTCCACGGTCACGGGCGAGTGGGTCATCAGGTCCGAACCCCGGTTGTTTTTCGGGAAGGCGATGACTTCGCGGATGCTTTCCGCGCCGCAGATGAGCATGACCAGGCGGTCGAGGCCGAGCGCGAGGCCGCCGTGGGGCGGCGCGCCGAAGCTGAACGCTTTGAGGAGGTGGCCGAATTTGACTTGCTGCTCTTCGGCGGTGACGCCCAGGGCGCTGAATACTTTGGCCTGCAATTCTTTCTCGTGGATCCGCAGGGAGCCGCCGCCGAGTTCCACGCCGTTGAGCACGACATCGTAGGCGATGGAGCGCACTTTGCCGTATTCCCCGGCGTCGAGGAGCGCGACGTCTTCGGCGTTGGGCCGGGTGAAGGGGTGGTGTACGGCCACCCATTTGTTTTCCTCGGCGCTGAAGGCGAAGAGCGGGAAATCGACGACCCACAGGAAGTTCAAGGCCGTGCTCCCTTCGGTGAGTTTCAGCAATTCGGCGACGCGGAGGCGGACGCGGCCCAGGATTTCGCAAACCTGTTCCCAAGCGCCCGCGCCGAAGAAGAGGACGTCCCCTTCCTCAAAGCCCATGCGCTGCGCGAGGGCCGCTTTCTCTTCTTCGCTGAAGAATTTGACGATGGGGGATTCCCACACGCCGTCTTTGAGCCGGATGTAGGCGAGGCCTTTCGCGCCGAACTCGACTTTGACCCATTCTTCCCATTTTTTGAGCTGTTCCTTGGAAAACGCGCTGGCCGCGCCCTTGGCGTTGATGGCTTTGATGACGCCGCCGCCCTCGATGACGGACCGGAAGACTTTGAAGCCGGATGCGCCGAAGATGTCGCTCAGTTCGGTGAGTTCGACGCCGAAGCGGGTGTCCGGTTTGTCGGAGCCGAAGCGGTTCATCGCTTCGTTGTAGGGCATGCGCAGGAAGGGCGCGGGGATGTCGATGCCGCGGGCTTCCTTGAAGATGCGCACGAGCAGGCCCTCGACGAGGGTCTGGATTTCCTCCTGGGTGATGAAGGAGGCTTCGAGGTCGATCTGGGTGAATTCCGGCTGGCGGTCGGCGCGCAGGTCTTCGTCGCGGAAGCAGCGGGCGATTTGGAAGTATTTCTCCAGGCCGGCGACTTGTAGGAGTTGCTTGTATTGTTGCGGGGCCTGCGGCAGGGCGTAGAAGGAGCCGGGGGTGAGCCGGGAGGGGACCAGGAAGTCGCGCGCGCCTTCCGGGGTCGGGTTGGAGAGGATGGGCGTTTCGATTTCGAGGTAGCCGTGTTCGTCGAGGTAATCCCGCGTGGCTTTGACGACGCGGTGCCGCGTTTTGAGGTTTTGCAGCATGTCGGCGCGGCGCAGGTCCAGGTAGCGGAAGGCAAGGCGCAGGTCTTCGTTGGCGACTTTGGAGTCGAGCGGGAACGGCGGCACGTCGGATTTGTTGAGGACGTTGAGGGTCGTGGCGATGACTTCGATTTCGCCGGTCTCCAGCTTCGGGTTGACGGTTCCTTCGAGGCGCGCGGCGACGGCTCCGGTGATCTGGATTACGTCTTCGCTGCGCAGGTCATGCGAAAGCTCGGCCACTTGCGGGTTTTCCTCGGGGCGGAAGACGACTTGCGTGATGCCTTCGCGGTCGCGCAGGTCGATGAAGATGACGCCGCCGTGGTCGCGGCGGGAGTTGACCCAGCCCGAAAGGGTGACGGTTTGGCCGATTTGCTCTTTGCGGAGGGCGTTGCAGAGGTGGGTGCGATACATGGCGGTAAAGATACGGATAGGAATGAATTAGGAAGCCAGGAAACCAGGAGAGGAGGAAACGGGGCTGACGGGCGAAAGATGGGACGGCCCCAGAAGCGCGGGGAGTTCTTTCAGCTCCACGAGCGCTTCCTCGCGCGTGGCGAGGGTTTTCAGTTTGAGACGCGGCCATTCTTCGCCGATGACGAGCGCGCACCGCGCCCCGGCCTGTTCGGCGGCCTGGAATTGTTTGCCGACTTTGACGCTCGAGAGCGGGTAATCGACGCGGTAGCCGCGTCCCCGCAATGCCTGGACGAGCCCGAGGGCGTCGGCGCGGCGGGCTTCGGCGGCGATGACGATGTAGACGTCGGCGGCGTGCCGCCGGGCGATCCACGCTTTCATTTTCGCGGCGGCGGCGGGGGTGGCGGCGATCAGTTCGCTCAAGACGACGTCGCCCATGCCGAACCCGATGGCCGGGAGCGTGCATTTGCCGTCGCTCATGACGTTGAGGAGGTTGTCGTAACGCCCGCCTCCCGCGACGGCGCGCAGGGTTTTCTTCCGGTCGAAGACTTCGAAGACGAGGCCGGTGTAGTAGGCCAGGCCGCGCACGATGGTGGGGTCGAGCTGGTAAAAGCCTTTCAAGCCGCGCGCGTCGAGTTCTGCGGCGAGGGCGTTGAAGCGCTCGAAGTGCGTGCCGGGGTCGGCGATGAAGGCGCGCACTTCCTCCAGCGAAATGCCGAACGGTTGCAGTTTGGCTTCGGTTGCCTCGGGGCGGTCGCGCTCGATTTTATCGACGATTTGCAGGAACTCGGCGAGGCGGGTTTCGTCGAAGCTCCCGTGGGCGTCGAGGAAGGCTTTCCAGGCGTCGCGGTCGCTCACGCGGACGACGAAGTCGTGGTGATCGAGGCCGAAGGCGCGCAGCATGTCGATGGAGAGGGCCACCATCTCGGCGTCGGCGGCGACGGACGATTCGCCGATCAAGTCGCAGTTGAGCTGGCCGAATTCGCGCAGCCGCCCTTTTTGCTGTTTCTCGTAGCGGAAAAATTGCGGGGCGCAGAACCACTTGATCGGTTTTTTGAAGTCGCGCTCGCGGGCGATGACCATGCGGGCCAGGGTGGGCGTCATCTCGGGCCGCAGGGTGACGTGGCGGCCCCCTTTGTCTTCAAAGTCGAAAAGCTGGCCGACGAGTTCGCCGCCGCTTTTTTTGAGGTAAAGCTCCACGGTTTCGAGCATCGGGCCGTCGAACTCCACAAAGCCGTAACGGCGCGCGACTTCGCGCCACGTCGCAATGATGTAGTTGCGGCGCGCGCAGTCTTCCGGGTAAAAGTCGCGGAAACCGGGCAAAAGTTGCATAGGAATTTCGAGCCTAGCCGCCCGGGCTGGCATTTCAAGTTCCGAAAGAAGCGGAAAGGTTTTTCTGGGAGGGTCCCGCTCCCGGGTACATATTGCCGGGATGCAGCCGCAACTGACCGTCAATGAGATTTTCGTCTCGCTCCAGGGGGAGAGCACCTGGGCGGGATTGCCGTGCGTTTTCGTGCGGCTGACGGCGTGCGATCTGCGGTGCACCTACTGTGATACGACGTATGCGTTCAAGGAGGGCAAGCGCCGCGCGCTCTCCGAGGTGGTGGCGGAGGCGCTGGCTTTCGGCTGCCCGCTGGTGGAGGTGACGGGGGGCGAACCGCTCTTGCAACCGGCGGCGCTTCCGCTGATGGCGGCGCTCTGCGACGCGGGCCGCACGGTGCTGCTGGAGACGAGCGGCGCGCACGATATTTCCCGCGTGGACGCGCGCGTGCACCGGATCATGGATTTGAAGACGCCCGGCAGCGGGGAAGCCGCGCGCAATCTGTGGACGAACATCGACCAGCTCGCCCCGCGCGATGAGGTCAAATTCGTGATCGGCTCCCGGGAGGATTACCAGTGGGCGCGGGAGAAGACGCTCCGCTTCGATCTCCCCCGGCGGGTGAATGCCGTCCTGTTTTCGCCGGTCTTTGGCCGGATCGAACCGGCGCAGATCGCGCAATGGATTCTGGAGGACAAGCTCGCCGTCCGCTTCCAGCTCCAGTTGCACAAGCAGATCTGGGATCCGCAGCGCCGGGGGGTGTAGCGGCCGGTTATTTGCGGTTTCCCAAAATGTCCCGCAGGACCGCCTGGTAGCTATAATAGGAGGGCTTCGGTTTTTTGGCGCGGTCGAGCAGCCCCCACGCGGTCTCCACGGGGCAATCGGCCTGGCCGCACTGCCAGCATTTCTCAGGGTCCGTCCACCGGAAGTAGGTGGCCCCGAGGACGTGGGGTTTTTGGGCGAAGATCCGGTAGGACGCCTCAATGAATTCCGCCTGGGCTTCGGGCGTGTGGCCTTTGCCGTTCCAGGAAAACCGCCATTTCTTCGCCTTGCAGGGGTAGATCCCGCTTCGGTTTTCTTCAGGGGTCATCATCTCCCCGGCGGAGGAATAGCCGAACTCCTGGATAATGATCGGCTTCCCGGTCAAGGCGTAAAAAGCGTCCAGGTATTCGTTCCAGCTTTCCGCCCCGCCCTCCCGCCATGTGCCGGGGTAGCTGTCGAACCCGGCGTAGTCGAGCTCCAGGCCGGAGTCCTGATAGATGCCTTTGGCGATGAACACCCCTTCGTGCGCCTCGGTGTTGCCATCGACTTTTCCGGGCCGCGACGGAAACAACGTGATATTGATCCCCACTTTCGATTTCGCGTTGGTCTCCTTCACTCCCCGGATGCCCGCCTTCAGGAAATCAACGGACTGCTCCAGGGTGAGCGTGTGCCGGAAGATCCAGATGTCCAGCTCGTTGGCGACCTGCCAGTAGTCCACCAGTTCCCGGTATTCCTCCCCGAGAAAGGCGCAGATGCGGCGGTAGTTATCCAGATAGGCGCTGGAACCCGGGGCCCCCGCCGTCTCCGGCATTTTCAGGGGCCCTGGAGTGATCCCGGTAAAACGGAACCCCTCCCGCCGCAGCGCGGCCATGCGCTGCTTGGCGGCGAGAAATTTCCCGGGCTGCTTTTCGCCGCGCAGAAAGGCCTGCGGATCGAACCCGAGGTTGCCGGTCCGAAGCCACTGGATGCCGGCGTCGCGCATCAGCTCCTTCTCCCGCCCGGTCAGGGCAGAGATATCCGCGGCCACGCCGGCCATAAAAGGGCTCTTGGACATGGGTTCGCCTGGAATCCGCTTACACAGCCGGGGGACACGGAGGAACCGGGTTTTCCGGTTTCTCGGCCTCGGATTCCTCGGTGGCAGGCTTCTGGACTGCGGGTTCCTGGACTGCGGGCTCTTGGGCTGCGGGCTCCTGGGCTGCGGGCTCCTGGGCTGCGGGCTCTTGGGCAACGGGCTCTTGGGCTGCGGGCTCCTGGGCTGCGGGCTCCTGAATTGCAGGTTCTTCGACGGCGGGTGCCGCCTGCTCTTCAACAGCGGGAGCGCCTGCTTCTTCCTTGGCCGCTTCCTTCGGCGCGAGCGGCAGTTCAAACGTGCCGTCGTGGAACTCGATGACGTGGCCGGAGCCGATCAACCAATGCAGGTCGGCGGCGAGGGCGGCTTTGAGCTTCGGGAACTCCGCCTCCCCTTCGCGGGGCTTGAGGAGGTGGTTGAAGAAGTCGGTCCGCGTGCACCGGGGCGACGCCTCGACGATATTGAGAAGGTTCGCGATTTGTTCGGAGACGCTGCGGGTTTCCGAGCCGAACCGGACGGGCCGGACGCTGGAGACGTAGAGAATCCGTTTGCGGTGCTTCCAGATGTGCAGACCGGCCTCTTGGAAAAAGGGGCGCAGACGGTTGACGGTCTGGGCGGGGAAGGAGCGTTCTTTTTCCCACGCGGCCCGGATGGCGTCGCGGATCTGCCGGTCGCCGACGGCGCGGCTGACATTCCCGCTCATTTCCAGGGTGCGCCCGGAGCGCACGCTGGCGTCCAGGTAGTGGGCGTGGAAGTGGGCTTCCACTTCCTGGAGCGTCTTGAACTCCACGGGCTCGGGCTCCTGGGTGGGCTTGTAGACCGTCACGGAGCTGACTTGTTTTTTCCACTCTTCAATGACGGCGGGGTCGTTGACGACTTCGATCTGCCGCAGGAATTCCTGGAAGTCCATGCGGCGGCTGAAGCGCGCCTCGTAGAGCCGCCGCAGGGCGGGCTGGTAGCCGTGGTGGTTGGTGGGCCCCAGGAGGACGCCGCTCAGGCGGCAGCGGGCGACGTTGGTGTAGTTGCCCTTGGGGGGCTCGGTCTCGGTGGTTTCCTCGACGTAATACTTTGCGCGGCTCGCCCGGAAGGCGTCGCGTTCGGCGGCCTGGCGGTTGGTGGTCAGGGCTCCGTCTTCGCCGACTTGGAAAAGCGGGAACGCCGGGGCGTTGCAGGTAACGCGCACGCGGTGGCGCTCCGGCCGATTCAGGAACATCCGGCCCAGGCCATAGAGCGGGTAGGCGCGGTGGGTGGACTTGATTTGCTTGGTCAGCGCGGCGATGCCGTCCGTCTCCGGCAAAAACTCGATCTGAAGAGGAAGGGGGGCTTCCACGGGACGCGGCGCTTCGGACGGGCGCGGACCGGTGGGACGTTCCTGGCGGGGGCCGCCCTGCGGACGCGCGCCACCACTCCGGGGACCGCCGGGACGGCCAAATTCACGGCGCGGGCCACGTTGATCGCCGCGCCCTTGCGGGCCGCCGGGACGGGGACCGCGATTGGGGCCTCCCGGGCCGCGCTGGCCGCCGGGGCCGTTGCGGCGGGGGCCGCGGTCGCCACGCCGGTCAAAGTCGCGCCGGGGCGCCTCCCCCGCGTAATCCGCGTAGGGGTTTTTGTCGGCGGGCTCTTTCAGCCAGTCGGGAAGAAATTTCAGGTCAAGATCAAGAGGCGTGTCACTCATGGATGGGTGGAGCGGGGTGGGGTGGCGGAGGCGGTGAAAAAAGAGGAGAGTAAAGCAACGCCGCCCCGGGCTCAATAGCGATTCGTTGCAAGGAAGTGCAAAATCTTTGTTGCCAAAGAGTCACGGGATCATTACTGGTGTGCGCACAAAAGATTCCAACCCAAACTTCAACCCTCAACCAGGAAACCCAATATGTCAGAGAAAAGCATCGAAGAAAAAGTCAGAGACATCATCGTCGAGCAACTTGGCGTGAATCCCGAACAGGTGACCATTAGCGCTTCGTTTATCGAAGATCTTGGCGCCGATTCATTGGATACAGTCGAACTCGTGATGGCGTTTGAGGAAGAATTTTCCGTTGAAGTCCCCGATGAGGACGCCGAAAAACTTCAAACCGTGGGCGATGTCGTCAAGTACATCGAAGAAAAAGGCAAATAATCCCCCCGGGAAGAACACTTTTTTAACAAACCACTTACCCCGCGGGCTCTTCCGCGGCAAACAAAGCCACGAGCGTCCCTCGTGGCTTTTTTGTTTCCCCTGTCTCCCCCTCCCCGCGTCTCCCTGTCTCGCCCTTCGCTCTTTCCCTGCCCCTTGCGCGGCGCGCGCAAAAAGATTGCTTGATTGGCGCAGGTTTGATTGAGTTTGAGTTCGGCGTTGGATTGCATACTTTCGCGGGTTCCTTGTCATGACCACACTTTCTTCGACCGCTCGTTCGGTTCTTCGGAAAAAATCGTCGGCTTCCCGTTTTCTCCGTGCGTTTCCCTGGAAAACGGCCGCCCTCCTCTCCCTTTTCGGTTCGGCATTGCTCTCCCCTCTCGGCAGGGCCCAGGGAGACCCGCCCCGCACCATCGACGTCGGCTCGCTCCCCGCGACGGTTGTCGATGAAGTGGTGATCCCCGTCCCCACGGAAGTCTTTGGCGTCCTCGACAAGCTCGGCTCGCCCAACTGGCACGAGGTGCTCCGGCCGGTGAAGATCGAAAACCTGGGCAAACGCCCGCAGGTCGCCCTGCTTCTGGGCGTCACCATCGCCGAGGGCTTTATCGCCGTCGAAGCGCAGGAGCCCGAGGAGGTCAAAAAAATCGGCCGCCAGGTACTGACCCTTTCCAAGGCCATCGGCGTGCAGAAGTCCGTTATCAGCCGCACCCAGAGCATCATCGAGGCCGCCGACAAAAAGGATTGGAAGACGATCCGCCTGGAGTTTGACGGCGCCTCCAAGGATGTCAAACAGGCCATGATCGAGCTGGAAGACGCCCAGCTTGCCCAACTCGTCAGCCTGGGGGGGTGGCTGCGCGGCACCGAGGCGCTCACCCAGGTTGTTACCAAAAATTACACAAAAGACGGGGCGGAACTGCTCCATCAACCGGCGATTATCGACTTTTTTGAACGCAAGCTCGACGAATTGAACCCCCGCCTCAAGAGCAGCCCCATCGTCAAAAAGATCGCCCGCCAACTGCCGGAACTGCGCAAGTTGATCGAACCTGCCGGCAGCATTACCCCGCAAAAAGTGGAAAAAATCCACACCATGACCGCGGAGCTGGTGAAAGCCATCTCTTCCCAGGAATAACCCGTGAAAACGATCGTTACCTTCACCTTCGGCCTTCTCCTCCTTCTCTGTAGCGCCCACGCCACCGTGGACGACGCGCTCTCTTACGCATTGCAGGCGGCTCATCCTTACATCAAGGAAGGCTTCACCGTCCGCGAGGATTATTGGGGTGGCGACCTGCCCGTGAAACAGCAGAAAGCCATCGTTCAGCAGCTCTTCAAGGGCAACGAATACTGGTTCTGGATGGGCACGGACGTGGCGAACGCGAAAATCTCCGTGCACATCTACGACGCCGAGGGCCGTCTGGCCGAGGTGGAAAGCTGGAACAACAAGCCCCGCATGGCGGCCGCCCGGGTTGTCCCGAAAGTCAGCGGCTCCTACTACCTGATCGTCGAGATCGTGAAGTCTCCCCTGGAGCGGACCCACTGGGCCCTGGCCTACGGCTTCCGGTAAGGGAACCCGGCCCATACGCGGGGACGGGAAGGCGCTTTTCTCCGAAAGGCGAAAAAAAGCCCGCAAGCCCCTGCCCAAGGCCTCCCTCTTTTCCCCGGTCCGCTCCAAAATATGCTTTCGACTTTACCGAGTTCCTGATTTCCTTTTCGTTTCCTTTTTATGAATTCCGAATTTGATGTGCGTTACACGGCCGACCTGGCCCGGCTGCACCTGAGCGAGGAGGAGGCCGCCAAGTTCCAGGCCCAGCTTTCGCAGGTGCTGGAGTACGTCGAAAAGCTCAAAACGGTGGATGTCTCCGGCGTGGAACCGATGGCGCACGCCAACCCGGTCTTCAACGTCGTCCGCGAAGACGAGCCCCGCGACTGGTTCACGCCCAAGGAGGCGCTGGCCAACGCGCCCCGGGAGGCGAACGGCCTCTTCGCCGTGCCCAAAGTGATCGAATAAGCCCATGTCTTCTCTGATTTCCCTTTCCGTCGCCGAACTCCAGGCCCAACTCCGCGCCCGGGAGGTTTCCCCCGTGGAGGCCCTCCAAGCCCTGCAAGCCCGTATCGCCGCGGTGGACGGCACGATCCACGGCTACCTGGCCCATGACGACGCGGCCGCGCTGGAAGCGGCCCGCCATGCCGACGTGAGCCTCCCGCTGGGCGGCGTTCCCATCGCCATCAAGGATGTCATCAACGTCCGGGGGCAGCAATGCACCTGCGCCTCCAAGATCCTGGAGGGGTTCATCTCCCCCTACGACGCCACCGTCATCACCCGGCTGAAAGCCGCCGGAGCCATCCCTTTTGGCCGCACGAACATGGACGAATTCGCCATGGGCTCCTCCACGGAGAACTCCGCCTACGGCCCGACCCGCAACCCGTGGGACCCGGCGCGCATCCCCGGCGGTTCCAGCGGCGGTTCCGCGGCCGTCGTGGCGGCGGATGAAGCGTTTGCCGCGCTGGGAAGCGACACCGGCGGGTCGATCCGCCAACCGGCGGCCCTTTGCGGATGCGTGGGCCTCAAGCCCAGCTACGGGCGCGTCTCCCGCTTCGGCCTTGTCGCCTTCGCCTCGTCGCTCGACCAGATCGGCCCGTTTTCCAAGAACGTCCGCGACAGCGCCCTCCTGCTCAACGCCGTGGCCGGGCGCGACCCGCTCGACTCCACCAGCCTGGAGGAACCGGTGCCGGACTACACGGCGCTGCTGGGCCGGGATCTGAAGGGCGTCCGGCTCGGGATGCCCAAAGAATACTTCGTCGGCGGCACCGATCCGCAAGTGGACCAGGCCGTCCGCAAGGCCATCGCCCATTACGAGAGCCTCGGCGCGGAGATCGTCGAAATCTCGCTGCCCCACACCGAACACGCCGTGGGGGTCTACTATATCATCGCCACGGCCGAAGCCTCCGCCAACCTGGCGCGCTTCGACGGCGTCCGCTACGGACACCGGACCGCCGAGGCCGAGAACATCATCGAGCACTACCGCCGGACGCGCGCGGAAGGCTTCGGGCCGGAAGTCAAACGGCGCATCATCCTCGGCACCTACGTGCTCAGCAGCGGCTATTACGACGCCTACTACCTGCGCGCGCAGAAAGTCCGGGCGCTGATCCGGCAGGACTTCACCCGCGCCTTCGAGCAAGTGGACGCCATCATCTGCCCCACTTCGCCGGAGCCCGCCTTCAAGCTCGGCGACCGCAGTGACGATCCCCTGAGGATGTACCTCGCGGACATTTTCACCATCGCGGTCAACCTGGCCGGGGTCTGCGGCGTCAGCCTTCCCTGCGGATTCGCCCAGGTGGAAGGCAAACCGCTCCCCGTGGGGCTGCAACTGATCGGCAAACCGTTCCGCGAAGCCGAGCTGCTCCAAATCGCCCACGCCTACGAACAAAGCACCGAGTGGCATAAGAAGCGCCCGGCTATGACGAGGCAAACCGCCGCTGAAACGGCAGACTTTGACAACTAACCCCCTTTTATGAGCGTTCTATTATTTAAGCGATTTCTGGCCAAACCGTTCCAGGTTGCTTACATCCTGCCAAGTTCCAAAACCCTCACCCGCAAGGTCGCCGCCAAGTGCGACTTCTCCGAACCGCGCATCCTCGTGGAACTGGGGCCGGGGGAAGGATGCCACACCCGGGAGATCGTCAAACGGATGCACCCGGGCTCGCGCCTGCTGCTCTTCGAGATCGACCCCGTGCTGGCCGAACACCTCCGCAAACAATTCGCCCACGACCCGCGCGTGGAGGTCCTCCAGCAGGACGCCGCGCTGCTCAAGGAAGAACTGCAAAAACGCGGGCTGGAATACTGCGATTACGTCGTTTCGGGCGTGCCGTTCTCCATGCTGGACGTGCCGACCAAAAAGCGGATCTTGAACGCCGTCTACGCCTCGCTGGCTCCGACGCCCCTGGCCGCCTTCGTCGTTTACCAGTGCACGCACGAACTGAAGCGCCACGCGACGATGTTCGCCCGGGTGCACTCCGAATACTGCCTGCACAACATCCCGCCGATCTTCGTCACCGTCTACCACAAGATGCCGCTCAATGGCCAGCCCGCGCACAATGGCAACGGCAAGGACGCAAACCACGCGGCGCCCTGCTGCTGCGCCGCCAGCGCCAAGACCAAGACCGCCAACGGCTGCAATTAGCACACGGAGGACGGAATCAATCCAAAGGATTGAAAGAGGTTTGAACGGGGGTCGAGCACAGCAACACCCCCGGTATAGTGCGGACGATTGTCTCTCACCCTGGAGGGGTGGTTGAACCGCTGCCACCCCTCCGGGGTGAATTTCATTGCGGGCCTGTTCCGGTGGTGTCGGCGCGGGGACGCGCCTCAACCACCGGCTAACGTCTGGAAACCCTCCGGGTTTCTCTCTCTTGACGCGCGACTCTTGTCACCCGGCTAAACAGATACCAAGGGTAGCTTGGCCCGGCTAAACAGATACCAAGGGTAGCTTGGGAATGCCGGGGAGAAGGCAGCCGCTTGAAGAGCTTAGCGCCCCGTCTCCGAGGCCGGGGGGGCCGGAACGAAATACGCAAAACGCCAGGAGCCGTTGACTTGGTGCAGCCCGGCCAGGTAGCCCTTGTAATTGGTGTCATAGGTCGCTTGCGGCGGCGCGACCATGAAGTTCCCGCTCGGGACAAATTTCTCCCGCAATACCAGCTCCAGTTCCGGCCAAAGATTGTTCCGATCCCAGTAGTCGAACACGCCCGGCCCCTCCCCGCCCGGCTCCCAGCTGTAGCCGAAGTTGGCGGTCATCATCGAACCGAGCATCTGGGTGTCCCGCTTGGCTACGGCCTTGCGCAAGCGGCCTTGGAATGCCTGGAACGAGGTGTCGGCGCTCACGTCGGCCATGTCGCCGGGCTTTTTCTCTTGTTTCTTCTTTTTTAGCGAAGAGCATCCCGAGAATCCGGAAACCGCAACCAGCGCGGCCACCGACCAGAACAACAAAGGGCGTAAGTGCATGGAGAGGACTTAATAGCGCCGGGGCTTCTTGAAAAGGGGAATTTCAGGTGTTTTCTTCGCCCTCCCGCTCCGGCCCCATGGCGGGATTTCGCTTGCCGGGCATCGGACTGTTGTACATCCTCCCATTCCATGTCCTCCAAACATATCGTCCCCACCCTCCAGGCTTCCGTCATCTGCGAAGATGTGCGGCAGGAAAACAATGGCATGCAAACCCTCGTGGGCGTGCTGAATATCATTCCGGCCGCCAAGGTCCCCGTGGGCCTGCTGAAGCTGGCCATTTGGACGCGCTGGATCGGCGGCGTCGGCAAGTTCAAGCAAAGCGCCCGCATCGTCGCCCCGGACGGCACCGCCCTGGGGGAAGCGGCCGTGGATTTCGAAATGCAGGATGTGATCGGCCAGGCCACCAACGTCCATTTCTTCGCGGGGATGCAGTTCAAGGAATTCGGCACCTACAAGGTGGAGATTTCCCTGGACGGCAAGGAAGCGGTCCACTTCCCCTTCCACGTTCTCCAGATCCAGCAACAGCCGCAGCAGCAGGCCCCGGCTCCCGCTCCGGCCCCGGAGGCGTAGGCACACCCTTCGCTATTCTCTTTCGCAAAGGCTTCGGGCGCTCCCCGAAGCCTTTCGCGTTTTTTCGAAACAGCGTATCCGCAGATTTCGCAGAGGGACGCAGATTTAAAGGCAGAAGATCCCTTTTTGTCATTCCGGGAATCTGCGAAATCTGCGGACCCTCCTCTGTCTTTTGGAATGTGTAAACAGACCCTAATCCCCGCCGCCAAAGAGATGGCGGACGGAGTTGATCAGCCGCGAGGGGAATGCCTTTCGCGGCGCGCCTCCCGATTGTGCGTCGCCCGGGCGCACCACCTCGGGAACGACCGCCTCGGGTTGCGCGAATCCGCGCGATGCATAGCGCTCCGACGCCGCGTTCATTACGTCGCACCAGACCGGCAGGGCCAGCGCCGCGCCATACCCGTGCGGGGCGATGGGGGCCGGTTCGTCCAGCCCCACCCAGACGCCGCAGGTGAGCGTGCGGGTGTAGCCCACAAACCAGGCGTCTTTATAGTCGTTGGTGGTTCCGGTCTTCCCGGCCACCGTTCCCCGGAAGTTGGCGGAGGCGCCCGTGCCGCGCTCCATTACCTTTTGCAGCCCGGCCGTCACCATCCAGCAGACGCCCGGGGATAGCGCGCGGGTTTCCTGCGCGGACGCCTGGTAAATCGTCTTGCCCCGCGCGTCTTCCACCCGGGAGATCAGGTACGGCTGCCGCCGCACGCCGCCGTTGGGAAAGAGGGTGTAGGCGCTCACCAGATCGCGCAGCGAGCACTCGAAGCTCCCGAGGTAAATCGACGGGAACTCCGGCGCGGGGCCCAGCCCGGCGGCGTTTGCCACGCCGCGCACGGCGTCGAGCCCGGCGAGGTTGCCGACACGCGCGCTCATGGTATTACGGGAGAGCACCAAGCCTTCCTCGGCGGGCAGCAGCCCCCGGAAGGTGCCGTCGGAGTTGCCCGGGGTCCAGTTCGGCGCGCCCGCGATCTCGCGGCGGCGGATCGGGTCGTCGCTGACGGGCGTGGTGGGCGTGAGCCGTCCGCTCGCGTAGGCCGCCGCGTACACGAAGGGCTTGAAGGTGGAGCCGACCGGCCGCCGCGCGTAGACGCGGTTGTAGGTGCTCTCGGCGTAGTTGCGCCCGCCGACAATCGCGCGGATGCCGCCGGTGGCGTTGTCCAGCATGAGCAGGGCTCCCTGCAAATAGGGCGTTTTCGCCGCGCCGTCGGTGCGCCCGCCGAAGTCGGCCCGTTTGGGGTGCGCGTAGCCGGGCCGTTCCTCCACTTTCGTCAGTTCGGCGTCGAGCGCCGCCTCCGCGGTCTTTTGCAACGCGGGGTCGAGGGTTGTGTAGACGCGCAGCCCTCCGGCGGCGAGTTGGTCGCTGTCGAGGTTCAAGGCCAGCGCTTCCTCGATCAACCCCATGGCGTAGCCGTCCCCGGCGGTGGGCGGCCGGGCGGTGGAAAGCGCGACGGGCTGCGCCTTGGCCTGGGCGGCCTGGGCGGCGGTGATTTTTCCCACGGCGGCCATGCGGTCCAACACCGTGTCCCGCTCCCGGAGCGCCCCCTGCGGGTTGTGGAAGGGCGAGAAGCGGCTCGGGCTGCGGATCAACCCCGCCAGCATCGCCGCTTCGCCCAGGGTCAGGTTGGCGCTCGGCTTGTCAAAATAGGTGCGGCTGGCGGTTTCCACGCCGAAGACGCCCGCCCCGTAGTAGATCCGGTTCACGTAGCATTCCAGGATCTGCGCCTTGGAGAAGGAACGCTCGATCCGCAGCGCCACGAATGCCTCCAGCAATTTGCGGTGCAGGTTGCGCCCGCCCAAGTCAAACGAATTGCGGGCGAGCTGCTGGGTGAGCGTGCTGGCTCCCTCCCGCGCCCGCAGGTGGATCGCGTTGCGGATGACGGCGCGGGCTATCCCCACGGCGTCGATCCCGCAGTGGCGGTAAAAGCGGGTGTCCTCGCGGGCCAGCAGGGCGTCGATGAAACGGGGCGAAACCTTGGAAAGCGGGACGACGATGCGGTCCTCCCCCGCCCGGCGGCTGAAGGCGTTCCCGTTGCAATCGTAAATCGCCGTCCGCTGGGGCATCACCTGGAGCGAGCCCAGATCGCAAAACCCGGCCCACGTGCCATACAGCGCGCACACGGCGATGACGGCCAGGAGAGCCAAAAAGAAGAGGCGCATCGTCCAGCGGCGGCGGAGGCGGCGTCCGGGCGCGGACTGCTTCGGTTTTTTGAGGACCCTGGCTTCGAGTTTGTGGGAAAAAAGGCGGGACACGGGTAAGGATCAACCTCCACTAAAACGCGCCTCAATTGAAGGAGAAAAACCTTTGCCTCTTTCCGCCGGATTTTCCCTCTGCTACGCTGCCTCCGTGCAAATCGACATCCTCACCCTTTTCCCGAAACTCTGCGAAGGCGCGCTGGCCGAGAGCATGATGAAGCGCGCCCAGGAAAAAGGATTGGCCACCCTGCGCGTCCACAATATCCGCGACTGGGCCACGGGCAAACATCTCACCGCCGACGACGCCCCCTATGGCGGAGGCCAGGGGATGGTGATGAAGTGCGAACCGATCTTCGCCGCCGTGGAGGCGCTGCGCACGCCGGAGAGCAAGGTGCTCCTCATGACGCCCGCCGGCCGCCCCTTCCAGCAATCCCTGGCCGCCTCCTACGCCGCCGAACGGCACTTGATCCTCCTTTGCGGGCACTACGAGGGGATCGACCAGCGCGTGATCGACCATCTCGTGGACGACGAGATTTCCATCGGCGACTACGTGCTGACCAACGGGGCCATTGCCGCCGTGGTCGTGACCGACGCCATCGTGCGGCTCATCCCGGGCGTCCTGGGCGATGAATCCTCGGCGGCGGAAGACTCCTTTTCCGACGGTCTGCTTGAGTATCCGCAATTCACCCGGCCCGTGGAGTTCCGCGGATGGCGCGTGCCGGACGTTCTGTTAAGCGGGAACCACGGCGAGATTGCCAAATGGCGGCGGCAGAAAGCGCTGGAGAAAACGCGCCATTTCCGCCCCGACCTGCTGGGTTAGGATCTGTTCACGAATTCCAAAAAAACGGAGGAGAGTCCGCAGATTACGCAGATTCTCGCTGATTTTCGGAATGACGAAAATGGATTTTCCCGCCTTTAAATCTGCGTCCATCTGCGAAATCTGCGGATAACTCCTTTGAATTCGCGGGCTGGCTTCCTCGCGCGCTGAAAGGGCACGGGAATCTGCGATTCCAGCATCTCTTGATTCATTGTGCGTGGGAAAATGCTCGACTCTCGCCGGATGGCTGCGCGCGACCCTTCCGGCGTCGATCGCCGTCACCCACGTTCCGGCGGGCGATCCCTTCCGCTATATCTAGATCGCTCTACAATGGCAGCAGCAGTTGCGAAGCGGGCGGCACCAGCCGCGTGACTCCGAGCCCCAGAAGGCGCAACGGCCGATTGACCAGGCGCTCCCGGCGCAACAGGGCGCACGCAAGCGCGTAGATCACCCGCGCGTCTTCCACCGGGTCTTCCACGCTGATCTGGCGCGTGAGCGTCCGGAAGTCGCCGTAGCGCACCTTCACCTGGACCGTCCGCGCGGCCAGCCGCTCGCGCGAGAGTTTCCTCGCGACCTCTTCGGATTGTTGCTTGAGCGCGGGAACGAGGATCCGCCTGTCCTCGGTGTCCCGCTCGAAGGTGTCCTCGACGCTGACGCTCTTGACCTCGCCCTCCACCTCCAGCGGACGGTCGTCCTCCCCGCTGGCGTATCGTTTGAGCGTCGGGCCGAAGGATCCCACCAGGGCCCGCAAATCGCCCGGATGGTCCTGGATATCGCCGATGGTGTGCATTCCCGCCTTGGCGAGAACTTGGGCCGTCACCTTTCCAACCCCGTGGATGGCGGACGCCGGAAGCGGACGCAGGAACGCTTTTTTCCCGCTCTCCGGGATGCAGAAAAGACCGTCGGGCTTGCCGTAGTCGCTGGCGATCTTGGCCAGCAGCTTATTCCCGGCGATGCCGATGCTGGCGGTCAGGCCGCGCTCGCGGCGGATGATCGCCTTCAATTCCCGGCCCAGTTCCATGGCGGCACGAATCGCCTCGTCCACGCCAAGCCCCTCAAAGCGATGGCTCATGTCGAGGTAGGCTTCGTCCACCGACATCTGTTCAATCGCCCCGGCGAACCCGCTGATCCGTTCCATGATGAGCCGCGATTCCGCCCCGTAAACCGCCATGCGCGGCGAAAGGAAGATCCCCTGCGGGCAAAGGCAGTGTGCCGTGCGGGAAGGCATGGCGGAGTGGACGCCGAACGCGCGGGCTTCGTAGCTGGCGGCGCAAACCACCCCGCGCCGGTCCGGCGAAGCCCCCACGATCACGGGCTTGCCGCGAGTGCCTGGGTTATCGCGCTGTTCGACGGACGCATAGAAGGCGTCCATGTCGAGATGGAAGATGACGCGGGGCATGGCCTCTCAAAATAAGAGATCGCCGCCGCCGAAACAATAGACATCCTCCCCATTCTTGCGGGGAGAGCTTTGCGGGGAATATTAATCCAAGCGGCGTGCGTTCGACCTTGATCCTTTCCAGCGCCAACACCTACAGCGGTGGCACGACGATTGCCGCCCCGGAAACCGCTGGTCCCGGGGAGGCTATATCAGCGATTCCTTATTTCACGGGCTCGGGAGCCGCGACGGGAGGATCAACCTGAACCGAGGTAAAAACGTCTAGCCGAATATCCCTAACCTGCCACTTCTCGTTGTAATCGATCCTAAATATATCGATATAGGCATTCCATTCACCTTGATTGGGAATTCCCATCAGTACCCCCTTCTCCTTTGGAATTTTCGGGATTGCGGGGGCTGCGTTCATGTGAACCGTCGCCGTCCACTCGTTACCGCTTCTGGATATCCACTTTGCCTTAACGCTTTCTGGCCGCGAAAAGATATGTACTCCCTGACAGCTCCTCGTGAACAAAAAATTCGGCACGCTTACTGTTGTAATGGTGCCGGCCTGTTTGAGGTTGGTCTTAAACTCCTCGATCTTTTTGGTAACGGCTTCCCGGTTTTCAGGAACAGTCCTTCCCAGAATTTTTTCCGCCCCGGAGCCGGAATTTATGACGAGCGATATCAAGTTTGTCATATCGCTTGATATGGTCGGAAATACCTCGGACGGCAAACTGTTGGCGAGGGCTTTCTTGTCCTCGGCGGACCCTTGGTTATACAGGTCCTCTTTTTGAAAGCGGATGGTTTGTGACGCTGACGGTGCGACGCTCCGAACAGTCCCACTATTATTCGCGGTCGCTGACGGGCGTCGTTCTTTCGCCGGCACCGGCGCTAGAGGGGAGGAATTCTCACCCACGGGCTCGACCGGCAAGGAGCTTCCAGAGTAATCTTGCGCGACCTTTGCCGCTCCAACCGCGCCGGCGGCCACAACCGCAAGAATCCAAAAGCCCTTCGTCATTTTCCCGGAAACGGAGGAGCGGGGCTCTACTCGGCGATTGGAGGGAGGCAAGGGAGGCAAGGGGGGCGGGACCGGGCCGGAAGGCAGCGGTGGCACGGTGGCGCAAATCCCCAGAGAACCAGCCATCTTTTCAAACGGAACCCAGCTTGGGAGTCCTTCTTGCCAGCATAAGGTCTGGGAGGTGATTTTCCGTTGATTCCACATCTCCCGAATTTGGTCCGAATCGAAAGGGCCGCTTTGGCGCCCATCTAGCGCGAGAAAAAGGCCCTGGGTTTTGGCTGTGCCGGATGCGGAGTGGTCCATGGCTGCGATGTATTTTTGAAAGTTGGGAAGGTGTCGCCTAAGCGCGGGTTATTGGGTTAACTGCCTGAGGATATTGACCCCCGTGTTTACCCCCTGGATTACAGACTCGGTGGTGGAATGGTAGGGCGAGGGATCGGCAAACTTGGCGTTGCACGTAACAAATGTAACGTCCTCCGTTTGCCGCAAAATCTTGTTGCCAGCAAAATCCACGACCATTCCCGGTTTCGCTCCGCGGAAGCGCGGCGTGCAGATGACCGTCCGCCCCGTCTTCACATCCTGGCAAATGGCGTTTGTGTCCGTGCATTTGACGACTCTGATGACTCCGTGATAGGTCCGGACTGGCGAGTCCGTTTCCCGCTTTGCGGGTTTTGGTGCGGAAGCTGACGCCTTTGGCGAGGGCTTCGCCTCTGGATGATCCTGGGCGGAGCGTTCGGTTTCCTTTACCTGCTTCTGAATTTCATCAAGCGAGTCTTTGGCCTGCGGCTCAGCGGAAGCAGCCGTTTGCGGCGCGGGCTGCGGGGTAGACGCCGCAGCAGCCTCGTTGGCCTGGGCTGCTTTCTGGATGTCGTCCAGTTCGTTGGCGTGAATGCCAAGAGAGCCGAGGAGAAATGCAAATAGAAGGACGGGGCGGGCGCTCATCTTCATATAATGGTCAGGGTTGGGGATTCTCCTTCTTCCATTGTTCTATTTCCTGGGAAAGGGCTTGGGCCTGTTTTTTCAGTTCGTCTCGACTGCCTCCATTTTTGAGCTGGGCGGCTATCTCTTCATTGCGGGCTTTCCACTCCGCGATCTTGGCGGCACGTTTTTGCTCCCATGTCAGTTCCCCTTGGGTTGCCGCGGGGATGCCCCCGGAGGGAACGGTAGCTTCGTTATCGGCGGGTCTATCGGCCTGAACACGCCCTGTGTCGCCGATCATCTCCAAATGAGCGCCTTCGATCCGAAGCGTTTTGTATTCCTTGGGATACGGACAAATGACCCGCGGCCCGGTGAGTTTGGCCAGATCGCTGGTTTTATCCACCGGCATTCCGTGCATTTCCTTTCTCTGGCCGACAAAATAGTACATTTTCATCACATTCGGTTCGTTATCTTGTGAAGTGATATGACCCGTGTAGCTGACCCATTGGTCCGGTTTTTCAAAGGCGACGATCTTGAATTCCATGAAACGGCCATCCTGCTCGTTCGTTTGAAACTCCACTCGCACCTTTTCGGTCGAGGTGCCCCGCACAAACGTCCCGATGTAACTTACGCCGAGCTGGGAACCCGCCATCACCGCCGCCCTGGCTGCGGCCTTGGCTTCCTCGGCGGCTCTCCGTTTGTCTTCCTCTTTCTTTCTTTCCTCTCGAATCCGCCGGTCGACGGCTTCCTGTCGTTCTTTTTTGATACGCTCTATATCAGCCAGCAGCCCGGCTTTCTTGGCCTCGTCTGTCTCGGCGACTTCCCGGTATTTTTTGAAAGCATCCGCAGCGGCCTGAGTGCCCTTGATGTACCGCGCACTGCTCTCTACGCCAATAGCGCTTGCCGGTTGGCCTAAAACGGGAATTTTTAGGGTATCGGTAGCCCCCCAACAGGTTTCCTGTTTTTGCACCGACATCTGCCCGTTAATGGCAATCTGATTTCCCTTCTTGAACTGGATCATCCAGATTTTCGGAGCATCCGCACTCTTGATTTCGACATCCGGATCGTCGAGTTTTTTCGTGCGCAGGTAATCATTGTGCCAGGCGACAACACCTTCAATGCGGGTCCGGATGGAACCGAGTTCATTGACGTCTGCCCCTGTCAACAAATCCTCCTTTGGAGCGACGATGACCTTCACGTTAATGGTCCATTGTCCCTTTGCCGAGCCGCGAACATACTCCGTTTGGATATCCTGAATTTCCACATAATCGGGAAATCTCCCGGCGAGATACGTTTTGATCTGTTCCTTGCCCGGACGACCTGAAGCGAGCCTGTCGCAGCCCTGGAAAAAGGTGATGAGTGAAGCGAGTCCCAGGATTCCCAATAATTTACAGAGCTTCATATTCGGTTCCAAAACAAGGTTAACGATCCGGCATTTTGTGCAAGCGCCAGGGAGAGTGCAAGCTCGGGATAGGGGTTTCCCCTTAAAAAATAGCATTATTCCGAATGACTGAGGCTTTTTTCATAGTGATCACCGTAGGCCGAAGTAACTTTCCAAAGATAGACAGATTCGATTGTTGTTCTTTGGATACGATGTGAGAAAGTCAGCATGGTATTCCAAAATCATATTTTTTCTCTTGAGCATCGCCCCGGTTTGGCAAGAGATTGGAGTTGCCGATTCGGTTTTTCTATTTCTATCCGGTATTACAGATGAGCTTCTTGGTTTTTATCTCGCATTCCTCTAAGAACAAATCCATCGCCGATGCGATTTGCTCGCGTCTTGAAAACCACGGGGTTCGTTGCTGGATCGCGCCTCGGGATGTCAACCCCGGCGCCGATTATAGCAACCAAATTGCGGATGCCCTGGAGCGGTCAAAGGTGATGATTCTGGTTTTTTCCTCAGATGCCAACCATTCCCGGCACGTAAAAAGCGAAATCGACCGTGCGTTTAATCTCGAACAAACCATCATTCCATTCCGGGTGGAGGATGTTGAGCCTGACAAAGGGTTGTCTTACTATCTCGGCAGAACCCATTGGCTGGATGCGATGACGCCTCCGTTGGGGAAGCATATCGACCGTTTGGTTGGAATCGTTCAGCAGCTTGCCTGCGCAACCCCGCCACCGCCTCCCGAAATGCCTTCCTCGATGCCTGCGATTCCTCCGCTTGCACCGGGCAAAAAATCATCGGCGGCCAAGGCGATGATTGTAGGCGCAGGCATCGCCATAGTCGGGGTCGCTGGTCTCGCTCTGAATTATTGGTTTTTTCCACCTAACTCCGCACCGATAGTCAATCAGACCCCGGACGCCGGCCAGAATGCAACCCCGGAATCCGTCGCCGTTACGAAACCGGACGTTCCTTCTCTCGAACCGGTTTCGGCAGATCGGGAAGGGCCCGTGGCGGTTGGAACCCCCGCTGCCATTTCGGAAATGCCCCCGGTCGTTCCGGCAACTTCGCCGGCCGCCTCCGCAACGCCAACGAAAGCCGAATCTCCAGCGCCCCCCGAGGCTCGGCAGGCTCCGCCAAACGCATTGGCCGCGGCGGCGGAAGCATACAACGCCCGGACGCAAAAAGTATCCGTCAAGACGCGGGCTGAAATGAAACGGGAATTGGCGGGCATCGCCGCAAATCCCGACCAGTTTATTGGAAAAGAGGTCGAGGTGACTTGTTATGCCCTGATCGATAATATCCAAGGAAGACTGCAAGGTACGCTTACGGCGGACCCCATGTGGGTGGGGGCCATTGTGATGGCGGATTTTTCGAATCTTCCCGCCGCGAAACGCGAACTGGCCGTTTCAGCCGATGGGCAGGTGATTACCATCAAAGGACGTATGAGAAGGGGCTCGATGGGCCCCACGATTATGGTTTCATCCGTGCAGCTTGCCGCCGCGGAACCATCGAAGGCTTACTGACATTCTATCTTATCGCTCAAACAAATGTTGCTTTTAGCGAACAGCCTGCACCGCTATTAGGGATGCAATTCAGTCTTTCTTTGTTCTCCCAAGCCCGGCAAGCAATTGGATTATGAAATACGCGCGCCTTTTCAGTCAAAATGGGCTTTCGCTTGATCGCCTGCGCACGCTGGCGGAAGTGGACGAAGCGGGCAACATCGTTTCCGCCGCTCCCGATGACGAATCGCGCCAAAGCCAGATCAGCCGCCAACTCGCGGAGTTGGAGCGTTTTTTTCACATCGAATTCAAGCAGAAATCGGGAAAGAGCATTCGCCTGACGCCCGCTGGCCGCCAACTTGCAAAGATTGCGCGTCAGTTTCTAGGCTCCCTGGAACAGTTCCAAGATTCATGCCACAGCCACCCGACGGAGGTGACGATCGGAGCGGGGGATAGTCTGTTACAATGGCTCCTGTTACCGAGGATGTGCAAAGTTCGTGACGCCGTGGGGCCAAGTCTCATTCAGTTGCAGGACTTGCAGAATGCAAGCATCTGCCAGCGGTTGCAAGACCACGCCCTCGACTTCGGCCTGTTGCGGTCTGATCTTGTGACACGCGGTTCGCTGACCGGAAGACCGCTCGGCAAATTCGGCTACAGCCTCTTTATTCCCAAGAGTCTTTGCCCTTGCGATGCCAAGATGACGGAAGCGCGGCTTCTGCAGGAGCTTCCCATTGCCACGCAAGGCGAGAATACCTTGTTTCAGCAGCGCCTTGAGGAAGTTGCTTTAAGTCACCGGTGGAATTTGAACATCCTCCTTTTGTGTGAATCCTTCCCCCAGGCCGCGCAAATCCTGGCGCAGGGGGAGATGGCCGCCATCTTGCCTGACTTGGCGCGGCTCACGCTGGATATTGATTCCGTTTGGGCATTCCCGCTGAAATCACTGCGGGAAATGCACCGCGAAATCTACCTGGCTTGGCAACCCCATCACCTCGAAACCCGTCCGCATCTTGAGTGTGCGGTGGAGCGCCTCGCCGCGGCTCTATCCTTTGATCTTCAAAAGCGGTAAATTTCCACTCCCGCTTCGGCAAGAATTCTGGGAAAAGCCAGAACGGCGTCGCGGTCGAACTTGCGAATCGCATCGGGCAATTCACCCCAGGGAACCAGGCAGTCATGAAGCCGTTCCACGTCGTCGCGCGGACCTTGCCGCCAGCCGTCGCGCAACCGTTCCATATTCCAACGGCCGTGCTCCATCCGCGCCATGCTCTCAATCTCTTCGGGAGTAAACTGTTGCGAATCAAAGACAATCGGGCTCTTTGATGCACGCAGGCCGAATCCTGCGGATTCAAGGATGCGCATGGCATAGGCAGCCTGTTCGCGGTTGGCCTTCCTGAAAGTCTCCTTTAATTCCGCCCACGGCTTCATTCTGGCGGGAAGCCTGCTCGTATTATCCGCTACATAACGGGCATGAAACTCCCTGGCCATTGATTCCAATAAAGCCGGCTCAAACTCGCGAACTTCCGGCACGACAAAGGAACGAACAGTCATCGGGTCATCAACGACAGGGAGAAGATTGGGCATGCCATTCCAAATAGGATCATTGAGTAGCGCATCGACTGCGCCGCCCGTGCCTTTTACCAGCCCGACCGCAGCCCCCAGGCTCAGGGCGACGCGGTATTCCAAAGCACTCAATGAACCTCCACCGATTCCAAGCAGATGGACATTCCTCGGGTGAATTCCCGCGGCGATAATGTCCGACCAGTAACGCAGTATCTGACTGGGGCCAAATTCATTTCCCTCTTTGACGGTCTCATCGTATTCGCTGTGAATTTCGACGTGATCCGGCAAACATTCCGGTTGGTAAGCTATCAGTTGGAACCGCTTCTTGCATTGGACGCCGAGTTTTCCGGCAATGTCCCCGACGCAACCGGGCACCCCTGCCGTCGTTCCGCCTGAAATGACAGTGCCTCTGAACGCAGCCAACGTTTCCGAAAGGATAGGGTGCATTACTTCGGCGGTGTTCTTCTCGCACCCATCCGCTCCCCCGGCCACGATCAGAACGGTTGCGTCCATTAGGGGACGAGTTTTCTCCGGCTTCGAACCCTGGGAAACATGGCTCGCAAGGGACAGAAAATCGAGAATCTGCCGGCATCCGGAGGAAATACGATCTTCCTTGTAAATCCTGCTCAACCAGTCCGACTCATTCAGGAGCGCGTCTTTGGGAACACAATATTCACCCGCCAGATAGTGCCGGGCTCCGCGTGCATACCAACCCAATGCCGCCCATTCTTCATTGAGCAAACAAAGCAGACGTCCCGCCGTAAAATACGCGACCGGGAGTTCAATTCCCGCGCGGGCGTGCTGCTGACAGGTCTTCGCCGCCACGCGAATGACCGGTCGCAAGCTGACGGCCAACTCGCCGTGACTTCCGCCGCCCCGCATCTCTGCCCCAATCATCCCGGCGAGATAATACGGGTTTCCTGGCTCGTGTTCATGCGCCCGCTGGTAATAACCGAGTGCTCGGCCTTCCTGGCCAGGAGTGTGCTCCCATGCCCACCCCAGCCATGACAAAGCCTTTGCGTGAATGCTTTCGCGTTTCCGGCGGTTGGGAACAAACGATGTCGCCTCCGTGGCTTCACAAAATGCGACACATTCGCCGAGACACTCCAAGCCACGCCTGAAGGCGTCAGCCGAAGGGGTTCCGCAATGCAAGCGACATAACGCCGAACCGAGTTCAAGAAGGATTTCGCCGCGGTTGGCCTCCGACAGATCCGCATACTGTTCCAGCCGATCAATGATCCGGGAGTCTTCGCCGTTTGCCGCGTAAAGCCGCGCGAGTTTCAAAGCAACGACCGGCTTTTTCGCGGGATCTGGCTCGTTTTCCAACAGCAGCTCTTGAATCCCGATTTCCTGTTTTACTTCCGCCTTCGGTGCAAATGCTGTGTAGTTGGCAATCAGTCCATCAAGTTCCGATGCCAGTTGATCAAATCCCTGGTCCCCCTCCTCCATTTGAGCGGTCAAGCGGTTGCCCGTGCGCGCCAGTTCCCGGGAGATTAGAAGCGAATTCTTGTAGATCCGATCGTGTGAAATGTCGGCCCAGGCATGTTGCAGCCAAGTCCGAACCTGGATTTCCGCGATCCGGTTTGAAAGGTGATCGATTACGGCGCGCTCTTCCAAGGTGATATGAAGCGCCTCATCGCGTTTGGGCAAAAGGCGTACGAGATAATGCATATCCCGGTATCCAAAAATGTTTTCGCCAAGCCGGCACCCCTTGTCGTCCTTTTGGACGACCTCGAAATTAGCCTCGATAAACTCGCAGACTGCCTCAACCTGCTCCAGCGTTTGGACAATCACGCGAGCCGCGCATAAATCAGCAAATTCCTCGACGGGGTTATGATATTTATAACTCTTGCGCGCCACCTTTTCGGCAAAGCTGGACAGGCTTTTTTCCCGAGATTGGATCAACGCTTCAGGCAAAGAAGTCCGGCAGGCGTCCTCCAACACGTGCCGGAGGGCACCCGCGAAGATTTGATATCCTCCGATAACCTTGCTGTACGCCGCGATTTGCTCCTTGTGCTTTTCCGGGGTGAGGGCGATTTCGACCATAATCAGTGATACTATAAAC
>JAQTMF010000014.1 GCA_028714515.1 Chthoniobacteraceae bacterium
GCCTCGGGCACGTTGGCGCTTTGGGTGAGGTAGGTTTTGAATCGGCCGATCCAATCCGCATACCAACGGGAGTAGGGTCCGTTGCCGCCTAGGCCGCCTACGAGCAACGCGTAACATTGCCCGGCTTCGGCGGGTTCGGCCTGGGCGATGCCGGCGAAGGAAATGGCGACGACGCAGAAGAGCGCAAGAAGATGGCGGAGTGTCATATCAATGGCTCAAGAAGTAGATGATGATGTTGATGCCCATTTTGATGGCATTGAGGTTTTTTTCCGGCGTAAACCAATGGTTGCACCAGCCACAGTGGATGTCGCCGGAACTCAGCCACGTCATGATCCGGCCCGTGCCGGGTTCAAAAAGACCGTAGGCTCCGTGCGGAACGCCTTGGCATTCCGGGCAGCCTTCGGGAAAGTCGAAGTAGCAATGAAAGATCTCGTGATCATACGGGATCTTCCGCATCGGGTTGTCGGGATAGAGCTTGTCGATCAGCTTCGAGTAGCACTGGAAAAAGGCGTCGCGGTCGTTTTTCCCGGTGCCCATGCAATCGTCGGCAAGGATGAAACCGCCGCGCTGGAGAAATTCGTGGAGATTCTGCTCTTCGTTGGGCGGCAACTCAAAAGAGCCTCCGGCGGTCATGAAGACAAAGGGGTTGAGGCACATGTCGTCGAAGTCGCCGAGACGCACGACCTTCGGCTCCATGCTTACGTTGACGTTGGTGAGCCGCTTCAACTCGCGCCGCAGGATGGCGTCGCCCTCCGGGCTGATGTTCCAATGCTTGCGCGTCCCGTCCACGGTGGAGAACGCGAGCCGGGGAAAGACGAACTTGCCGGTTTCGACGGTTCTGTCGGCGCGGGCGGCGGAAGTCAGTAAATGGCTCACAAGGGAGCCCAGCACCAGCCCGAAGGCAGCCCGGGTGCCCGCTCCAAGGAAGCCGCGGCGGGAGAGCCTCTCGATGTGTTCAAGCCCTCCGGCGATTTCCTCGGCCCCGCGCCTTTCCGCGCGGTCGTTGCTTCGATGATGCGTTTTCATGGCGAGTCAAGATAGGTGCACTAGGCGAGCCCGGCGCGGCGGCGCAGTCCCCATTCGGAGACCATCAGGGCGAAGGCAAGGATGAAGAGCAGCGGCATGTCCCAGAGATCGCGATCCACGGGGCGCACGCCGGAAAAGCGCGCGTCCTGCATGGCCTTGGCGATTTCGGCGGGGAGCGCGCCCGCCTCGCTGAAGCGGTAGTAGCGCCCGCTGCCGGTCGCAGCCATTTCGCGCAGGGCCTCTTCCTTCAGCCCGGCGTCGGCTGCTTCCACCATCGGCTCTGAAACGCGGAAATCGGTTTCCACCGGTTTGACCTCTTTGGGGTCCCATCCCTCGACGCGAACGCTCACGCGGTAGTCGCCTTGTTCCTGCGGTACATATTGGGCCTTGTAAACCCCTTCCTCGGAAAGGGTCCAATCCATCGGAACCTCCGACGGATTGCCTTCGGGATCGGTAATGGTGGCGATGACGCTGGCGTCGTCGAGAGGCTGCAAATCCTTGGCAAGCACGGTGGCGCGGAGAATCGCGGGTTTGCCGGGCGCGTATACATCGGAGTCGGTTTCGGCGGCGAGGCGATCTTTCGCGCCGACCGCGAGCCAGCGGACGAGCTGTTTCCAAAATCGCTCGTGAAATTCGACGATGGAAGGTACCGAGACGCGCCAATACCACGAGCCGCCGGAGGTAAATGCCGCCACGCGGCCCGCGCCATAATTCTGGACCGCAAACACCGGTTTGCCGTCCGGGTCGCGGGTCAAGAGCGTCAGCGCGCCGGGCTTTACCCCGGCCACCGGCGTGATGCCGATCAAAGGCGGGGCCTGGCTCCAGAGCGTCCGGTTCTCCTCGGAATCGAGCGAGAGGCGCATCACGGGATGGGCCCCGATCTGCTGGGTGATGCGCGCTTTGTACTGCGCGTCGCTATACGGGCCGTCCGCCGCGGTTATCTCCACCGGGAGCATCTTGGCGATGGACGTTCCCGTGTATTTTCCAGACCCGAAGGAATTGACGCCGCCCAGCATGAGCAAGCCGCCGCCGCGCGTACGCACGAACTCCTCAAGCATCTTGAGCTGATCCGGCGTGAAGTAGGAGGCCTCGATGTCCCCCAGGATCACCGCCTGGAACCGGAAGAGCTGTTCCCTGTTTTCCGGGAAACCTTTCTGGAGAAATGATTCACTCTCGTTGGCGCCCTGGACCAGGAAGCGCTTGTCGCCAAGCCGCAGCAACCCTACGAGGCGGAAATCGCTGTCCCCGATCAACGCGCGGCGCAGGAAGCGGTATTCCATGCGCGGGCTGCCTTCCACGTAGAGCACGGGCAGACGGTCGTCCTGGATCTCCAGGTTGAATTCGCGGGCATTGTTCTCCGTATTTTTCTCTCCCTTACCGGGAGCGATGGCCACGCGATAGGCAGCCGTCCCTTCGTGATCGGGCGTGAAAAGCATTTTTACCTGTTCCAGGTCGGTATCCGAAGCGGGTGTCACCGTACGGGTGGCGATGGACGTTTCTCCCCGGCTGATGGTGACATCGAAGGGCTCCTTGTAGCCCGTATGCCGCACCGTCACCTGCACTTCCACCTGCGAGTTGCGCCGGACGCGCTTCGGCGAGACGACGCTAACCGCTTCGTAGTCCTCCGGCGGATTCGTATTGCCGAGGCCCACCACATACAGCGGAACCCGGCGCGCCTTCAGCAGCGCGGCCGCGTCCTGCAGGGAACCGCCCGCGTTGCGCCCGCCGTCGGTCATGAGCACCACCGCCGCCAACGGCATCCCGCGCAATTCCGCCTCCATATCCCGCACGCCGCGGAAGATATTCGTAAACTGGCCGTCAGGTTTCAGCTCGGCGACGGCGGTGATCCGGCGCACGTCCTGGTCGAATCCGTAGACGAGCACCTTGCCGCTCCGTCCAAGTGTTTGGAGGAGCCCCGCGTTTGCGCCATCGGCGCCCGTGAGCAATTGCCGCACGGCTTCCATGCGGGGCGCCGTGCCGTGCACCCCCGCGTCGGCGATGGCCATGGAGCGCGACGTGTCCACCAGCACCGCGGTAAAAACTTCCTGGCGGCTGCGCATCGTGCGAAGAACGGGAACAGCCAGAAGCAGGAGCAAGACGGCAATGAACGCCACGCGCACGCCGAACAGGATGCGCCACGCAGGCGGGGAAACGCGATTGGCAACGCTCCGGTAGGCAAGCCACGCCAGGCCCCCAAGCGCCAACAGGACGAGGAACAAGTATTCGGCAGGGATGCGCCCGGCGAACACGAACTGGCCTTCGCGCAAGATGTTCGGCGGGACATTGAAGATTTTCTCGAACCAGTGCATCGCGTTTAGTGGGAGGCCCCCGACGTTTGCAGAAGCTCGGAGAGGGCCTCGAAGTATTGGTTAACAAACTGCCTGTACGCGGGCGGACAATCCTCCCGCTGGGAGGAGAAGAGCTTGCCCGCCTCGCTCTTCGCGGCGTTTTCCGTCTCCAGCTTTTGACTGATTGTTCCGACAATACCGGAGACTTCCTCAAGCAGCTTAGGATCGGCGACAAGACTCTTTTCCAGCTCTTCCTTATCCTTGCTGATCTCGTTGAGACGATCGATATCCTTCTGGTTCACCATATCGCGGTTGCTGAGCCCGGCGGCGAGCCGGCGCAAATCGTGGGCCAACTGGGCAACGGCGCCCGGTTTGGTGGATGCTCCCGCAGCTTCGCCAGCCTTTGATCCCTTGCCCGGCGCTTCGCCTGATTTGGATTCCTTGCCTGGTGCTTCGCCTGATTTGGATTCCTTGCCCGGCGCTTCGCCTGATTTGGATTCCTTGCCCGGTGCTTCGCCTGACTTGGATTTGGTTCCCGCGACTTCTGCGAGTGACTTTTTGGCGGCCAGCGCGTTGCGAAGGGCTTGGGCGAGCCGGGCGGCTTTGCTGGAGGCAAGCGCATCGTCGCCGTTGCGCAAGCTCGCGACTATTTTCTCCAGCCCGTCCTCGGCATTCTTCTGTTCTTGCGCCGCGGGCGCCGGAGCCTTCTGGCCGAGATCGACGATGGCGTTGGCCATCTTGCGTTCCGGCTGGCCCCGCTTAATGGCACGCATCGCCTCGGAAAGCGAACGGAGCACTTCCGGCTTTGCCGATTGCTCCGCCAGCTTGCTCAGGTTGCCAATGTCGGTTTCGAGCGCTTCCGCTTGGCCATGGAGCTTGGTTTGATCGAGGGCCAACGCCTGGAGGTCGCGCGCCTGCCCCTGGTCTGCCGCCTGGTTTCCCATCGCCACGGCCAGCGTCTCGGTCTTTTTGCGGAAATCACGCTGCGCATCCAGTATCGCCGAGGCACGGCTTTCCGCCTCGGCAATGGCCTCGCCAAGTTTATCGCGGTTGGTATTGCTCACCCCGGCGTGGGCCTCTTCCAATTTTTTCCTGGCTGCGGCCGCTTTGGTTTCCCCCTCCCCTTTGCGGTTCGCCGCAAACGCTGCCGCCGCTTCGCTCATCAGCCGCGATGCCTCGGAAGCCTTTTCGCCCGCTTGCTTGGCCCCGGCGGCAGCCGAACCGGCCTGCCTCGTTTTTTCCGCCAGCTCCTTGGTTTTTCCGGCGAGTTCTTTCTGCGATCCGGCAAGATTTGCGGAGGATGCCTGGCTTTTCGATTTGGCGAGAATTTCATCCTGCCGGGCCATCAGTTTTTCGACCCCCTTCGCCGTGTCCGCCGCCGCCGCGGCATCGTTTTGCTCCTTCTCAGAATGCGCCTTGTCCGAAGAGTTGGCGGCGAGTGCCTCCATGCGCGCCTGTTCCAGCAACGTGAGCATGGGAGCGTCCGAAGTCAGGTTGCCGGTGGCTTGTGGAGCCGTCGTGTTTTTCTCGGCGAGCAGCGTGTCTTCCAGCAGCTTGCCGCCTTCGGCGAGCGCCGCCGCGGTGCTCAGTTCCATCGAGGCCTTCGCGGTATCCGCCGCGCGCAGGGCCTCGCGGGCGTTCTTCGCGTGCAGGGTGATCTGCGGTGCGGCTTTTCGGAGCTGCGGGAAGCGCACAAGGTTCACGAAATCCCGCAGTTCACCGCTCTTTTTGTCGCTCATCAGATCGGCCATCTGGCGGCTTTGCGTCTGGAAATCGTCAGGGGCGAGCGTCGTCTTCTGCGCATGCAAGGTCCAGACGGCTTTGAGCATGGCCAGCAAGTCTGGCCCCTCGTCCGGGTGCGGCCCTTCCGGAACGGCCGGATCGAGGTTCCACGTGGCCCAGGTTTCAAAATAACCAACGACGATCAGGCCTATTTCGGAAACCGCAAGCTGGCCCTTGCTGTCACGGACTTCCAGGTGGCAGGTGAGCGCTTCCTCCGGCTTGAGCGGCGGCTGGAGCTCCTCCAGCAAAAGCCGCCCGGTGGCGCGCACGCCGTTGAGAGCGTCCTTGCTTTCGTCCGGCGACAACGACAGCGGGACGCGCGTTTCCTGAGCCTGCCCCTTGGCGTCAAGGCGCGAGTAAACGGCCTCCGCGCTCGCGACGCCGATATCGTCGCCGCATTGCGCGTCAAAGACGACCTCGCCCAGCGGATTGGTAAGGCACGGCGACTTCGGCGAGTTGACCTTGAGCGAGGGCGGCGCGTCCGCCACCACGTGCACCGAGAGCGAGGCCGGGCTCCCGGTTTCCTGACCGTTGACGTCGGCAATCCGGTAATCGTAAGCCGCGTCCTCTTTCGCCTCGAAGCTCGCCGAGGCCGCCGCGGGCGTCTGCGGGTCGATCGCCAGGTCTTGCGTGCGCCCGTCGCCCCACTTGATCTTCCCTCCCTTGAGCGGAGTGCTGGCAAAGATGCGCACTGTCACCGTGGAACCCGCCAGGGCTTCCACATCGCCACTCGACGGGTTCTCCACGCGGTCGGCCAGCTTGGTGTAGGCGGGATAGTGCGTGGTGACTTCCAGCGACTGAACAACAAGCGGATCAAACACCTCCACGCGGTGCACCTCGCTCTTGGCCTCGCCGCAGACCACTTGGTATTCCAAATCTTCGCTGACATCGGCAAGCGCGCCTTGGAAGCCGTTGAGTTTTTCGATCTCGCTCATCGGCAGTGTCTGCCATTGCCCGCTTCCCGCACGCGGGCGGAAGTTGAGCGACACCGGACGATCCGCCGCGCGCGACAGGCTCACTTCGAACTCAAAGCTCGCTCCCCGCGCCAGCCGCGCGTCGCCCTTGGAGAAGCTGAACCGGATCGGTTCAATCCGCGCCGTTCCGGGCGCCACCGCGAGGTCCTCTTCCGTAGCGTGCCACGGTGTCAAAACGCGGCCGACATGACGGCCGACCGCCTGCGGAAAAACCATCACGAGAAGAAAATAGACAACGACCCCCGCGACGGCGGCCGCGCCATATTTGCGCAGCCGCGAGAAATCGATCACCCGCCGCGCCGAGCCCCGGGCCCGCGCGACGGCCTCCCGGACGACCGCGTCGATCAATGCCGCCTGGCCGCTTCCGGCTTCCCCGCTTTTGCGCCCGTACTCGGCCGCCGTGATGAGAACACCGTCAAGCTCCCGGCAGTGCTCTTCCATGTAGAGCGCGATCTGGTCATCCGGGATCTTCCGCAAGAGAGGCGCTACCACATGCCGCGCGAACAGGACGCACACGCCGCCGAGAGCCGCCGCCCACAACACGACGCGCGCCAACGGCCGGGGCCGGTACAGCCAATCCAGGAAGAGCAGGACCGTCAGAATGCCGACGCTCTCGGTGACAACGATGGCGAGCCCCGAGAGCGCCGCCGCCCGCTTCCAGGAACGGCGCACTTCGCCAAACCGCGCGGCCAATGGGGAATAGTTGCTGGTCATCATCTCTAGTGCCGTAGCGTCTTGTTGCTCACCGCCAGTTCGGCCATGCTCGCGAGGACAAGTCCGCAGAGGAGTACCCACCACAAGCTGTCTTTCGGCCGGTCTTCCTCCGCGGCGCATAGCCCGGCGTCCGGATCAACGCCTCCCAGCATTTCGCCGGGGGCGCGCCCGATGGCAGCCTGGATTTCACCCGGAGCCACCGTTGCCGGATCGCCTTCTGCAAAGCTCCCGTTGACGGCGTAGCAAAAATCCGGCTTCCCCTCCTTGCCGATGGCGGCATAGAGGCCTGGCTGCGCCGCCACGTTCTCCGCGGACGTTTTGCCCGCGGGGTCCCGAAGCGTCTCTCCATCCGGCACCGGCAGCGATTCGCCGCATGCGAACGCCGTCCGCTGGCCGCCGCGCACCGCCAGGTAGCGTGCCATTTGATGCAGCGTCGGAAGAAACACCGACCGCGTGGCGAAGTCGGTCCAGTCCGATTCCACGGCGCTCACCAGCGCCATGGCGACACCCTTGCCTATCCCCCGTTCGAGGATCGCCGGGCGCCCGTCGCCAAACCGCGCCAGCACGCGCGAACGCTGCGTATCGGTCGTTTCCCAATACTTGGCAAATTTCGGCAACGTCAGATCGCCGTGATGCGGCTGACTAAAAGCCTCAAAGACCGGGTGCTCGAAATCGATGCGTGTCAGGGACTCGGCGTTTTCACCGTTGGCCGGGCGCGCCGTCAAAATCTGGCGCAGCTTGCATGGGGCCATCGCACCGAACGCTGTGTTGAACGCCTCGGCCTTGACCTGGCCGCCCGGAAGGAACAATACACCGCCGCCGCGTTGCAGCAGCCCGTCCAGCGCATCGGCAACCGGGCCGGGAACCGCGCCGGCGTCTGCCAGAATCACCACGCCTGCCGCCGAAACGTCTTTGGGAGATACCTTGTCTGCCGTCACGATCCGCGGGGCAAACGGAGACCCTTCTCCCGGAGACAGCGCTTTGGCGACGAAGAATGCCGCGTCCTCCTGCGGATTAGCCGACGGGCGGCCATTGATGATCAACACCGGGATGCGGGGCAGTGTCCGCGCGTTGAAGTAGAAAGCCTCCTCTTTCCCCGCTTTGACCGCGCCGGGATGGTCGCCCGGGGTGTCGAAAACATGCCGGAACCGGACCGCCGCTGTTCCGTGCGGGCGAATGTTGACTTTCTGCGAATCGGCCTTACTGCCGCCAAGTTCCAGCGCCACTTCCAGATCGTTGCACGGTTCGTCCGAGAAATTTGCCACGCGCACGGCGATGGAAGAGGGCTGCCCATCGAGCACGAGGGCGCCCGGGGCGCTCGCTTCCACGATCGCGGGACGGCTTCGCGTATCCGCGGGGTTGAGCGGACGCAGCGTCAGTTGAACATCGGCCGCCAGTTTCCAATCTCCCTTGAACGGGCGCCACCCTTCGCGCGATAGGTCGGAGATCAGGACGACTTCCTTTCGCTTCGCCGCCACGCCGCGCAGAAGCTCATTGGCTTTGCGCAGCGCCGCCGAAAGGTCCGTCGAACCATAGCCCGGCGCGATGGCAACGGCCGCCGCCTTGATTTGCGCGAGGTTGCCTCCCAACGGTTCCCGCACGTTTGCCGTTTCATCAAACGCAATCAACGCCGCCTTGTCCTCGCCCTCTTTTAGCGATTCAAACGCGCCGAGTGTCTCCTTTTTCAGCGCCTCGGCCATCCCCGCCCGGCGCATTGAACCGGATACATCCGTCACCACCACCCGAGCCGTTTGCACCACGTCCGCGCCCGCCGCCGCGTTCTTTGTCTTGAAATATGGCCGCGCGAAAACCGATACCAGCAATGCCACCAGCAGCACGCGCAACGCGATGAGAAACGCCTCCTGGAATTTCTTGCGCCGCACGACGAGCTTCGCGCCTTTCGCGAAAAACCGCAGCGTCGAGAACGCCGCCCGCTTGACGCGGTCCCGCGTGAACAGATGGATCAGGATCGGCACGGCGGCCCCGGCCAGCGCGTATAGAAATGAGGAATTGGTGAACGAGATCATCCCATCCGGCTCCGGCGGTAAAGGTATTCGCTAAGTGCGATCTCCAGCGGGTTCGACGTATCGAAAAGTTTGTAATCGGCGTGAATGCCGGCGCATCCTTTTTCATAGGCGGCCAAAAAGCGCCGCAGCTCTTCCATATACACGGGCTTCATTCCCTCGGGCGACACCAGCGTTTTCTGCCCGGTTTCCAGGTCCGTGAATTCCGTTATCGTGTTAAAGGGGAAGGTCAATTCGCCGTTGTCCATCACCTGGAACACGATCACCTCGTGCCCCTGGAAGCGGAAATGCTGCAAAGCGGAAATCACTTGCTCCGGTTCATCCAGCAGATCCGAAATCAAGATCACGAGCCCCTTGCGTTTGAGCCCATCGGCCAGTTGGTGCAGCGGCTGCGAAATATCGGTTTCTCCTCCCGGTTCCGCCGTCTCCAGCGCCGCGAAAATATGCTTCAAGTGCGTTTGCCGCATCCGGGGCGGCAGGACGGTTCGGATCTTCGTATCGAAAATCATGAGCCCCGCCGCGTCGCGCTGGCGCACCATGAAATAGGAAAGACACGCCGCGATGCGCGAGGCGTATTGCAGCTTCGTCATCCCTTCCGGCCCGGTCCTGTAGCCCATCGAGGCGCTGGCATCGACAATCAAATAGCAGGCAAGGTTCGTCTCCTCCTCAAACTGCTTGATGTAGTAACGGTCGGTTTTGCCGTAAACCTTCCAGTCCACGTGCTTGACTTCGTCCCCCTGCGCATATTGCCGGTATTCGGCGAACTCCACCGAAAAGCCGCGGTAAGGGCTCCGGTGAAGGCCGAGCACAAAACCCTCCACGACCACCTTGGCCAGGAGCTGCATCGAATCGATGCGGGCCAGGACGTTGAAATCTAGAGCGCCGGGATTGGGCATGGCTGGCGATACGGAATTCTCAGAGTCCCGACTTCGGTGGCTGCACGGTTTCCTGCAAGCGGCGGATAATGTCCTCGGAATTGATCCCCTCGGATTCCGCCCGGAAATTCGTCGTGATGCGGTGCCGCAGCACGGCGTTGGCCACCGACTGCACGTCTTTCACGGAAACATACGGCCGTCCGCTTAACACCGCCCGGGCCTTCGCTCCCAGGATCAGGTAATGCGAGCCGCGAATGGACGCCCCCCACGATACATAGTCTTTCACAAACTGCGGCGCGTTCTTCTCTCCCGGGCGGCTGCGCGCCACCAATTCGACGGCGTAGCGGATGATCGGCTCGGCCACGGGCGTTTGCCGCACAATCTCCTGGAACCGCATCAGTTCCCCGCCGTCGATGCACTTCTGCACGTCCGCCACGCTCGCGCTGGTGGTGGCGTTGATCACCTCCAGTTCCTGATCCCTCGGCAGATAGTCGATGATCAAGCTATACATGAAACGATCCTGCTGGATTTCCGGCAGCGGATACGTCCCCTCCTGCTCGATCGGGTTTTGCGTCGCCAGCACGAAAAACGGCTCTTCCAGCGTGTACGTGTTGCCGCTCACCGTCACTTGGTGCTCTTGCATCGCTTCCAGAAGCGCGGCTTGCGTCTTGGGCGGCGTCCGGTTTATTTCGTCCGCCAGCAGGATGTTCGTGAACACGGGGCCGGGCCGGAACTTCATGTTGCGCGTACCGGTGGTGCGGTCCTCTTCCAGCACTTCCGTCCCTGTAATATCGGCCGGCATCAAGTCCGGCGTGAACTGGATGCGCCGGAACTTCAAGTCCAGCGCCTTGCCGAGGCTGGAGATGAGAAGCGTTTTCGCGAGCCCGGGAACGCCGGTAATCAGGCAATGCCCTCCGGCAAAAAACGACGTTACGACGTCTTCCACCACGTCCGTTTGCCCCACGATCACTTTGCGCACCTCGCACAAGATCTTCTCTTTTCCGCGGTTGATCGCCTCCATCGCTTCCATCGCGCCGTCTTTTGAAAAGGTTTCAGTTGCCATAACTAGTCTTCTTTCGGCTGCGGAATGGTCGCAATGATGCGCCCGATCAAGTCTTCTATGGTTACGCGGTCCACCTCGGCCCGGAAGGAGAGGCCGATGCGGTGACGTAAGACCGGCGCGATCACCTTGCGGATATCCGCGAACGTCACGGTTCCGCGCCCCTCCAAGGCCGCCGCCGATTTCGACGCCAGAGCGAGGTTCTGACTCGCCCGCAAACCCGCGCCCCAGGCGACGTATTCTTTTACGAAATCGGGACAGCCGGCCACCGTCGGCCGTGTTGCGCTCGTCAAATCCACAATGAACTGCCCCAGCGGCCGCGGCAGCGCCACCGCGCGAATCGCACCGGTGAACTCCGCAAGCTGGGCCCCGTCGATCACCTTATCCAGTATCACCTTGCGCGGCCCGGTAGACTCCCGCACCACCGCCGCCTCTTCGTCGTCCGGCAGATAATCCATCATCACCGAAAGCATGAAACGGTCTTGCTGCGCTTCGGGCAGCGGGTAGGTCCCCTCCTGCTCCATCGAAATCTGCGTCGCCATGACATAAAACGGTTTCGGCAGAGCGTGCGTCTTTCCACTGATCGTCACCTGGCGCTCCTGCATCACCTCCAGCAGAGCCGCCTGCGTTTTCGGCGGCGTCCGGTTGATTTCATCGGCCATGACCAGGTTGCAAAACACCGGCCCCTTCACAAACTTCGTCACGCGCCGGCCTGTCTCGGGATCGGCCTCCAGAATCTCCGTTCCCGAAATATCCGACGGCATCAAATCCGGCGTAAATTGAATGCGCTTGAAATCCAGCGCCATCACTTTTGCGATCGACACGATGATGAGCGTCTTTGCCGTTCCGGGCGGCCCCTGGATCATGAGATGGCCGCCCGCGAACATCCCGATCAAGACTTGATCAATCGGCTCATCCTGGCCCACCACGACCTTGCGGAGTTCGCGGACAACCGCCTCGCGCGCGTCTTTGATTCGGGTCAATATGTGCGGTTTTTGCGCTTCCGGAGCGGTTACTGAGGAGACGGAGGTGGTGGTAGACATCGGGGCGATTCGTTGAAAGCGCTTGGGGACCTATGGGAGGAAAGCCCCACAATGCTGCTAACATTGTAAGAATATGATATTCCGAATCATTCCGTCAATACTCAATTGTTGCGGCAGGAGATGTTTCTTCGTGAGGAATACCTCTCGCCATTTCGTGCGCATGCTCGCGATCGGGCCGGGATCGCCAATGACCGGATCAACAGAGAGTCCGCCATGACTCGATAAACTCTATCGACTTTGACAAGATCCGGTTAAAGAAGAGCACAAAACGAGGTAGACACGCAACCGCCTACCGCGTTAGTAGGTAAATTATGAATGCTTTCTCTCGGTCTTTTTCCAAACCAGCGCGGACGGCCCAAGCCGTTCCGGGAAAGGAGGCCCGGCGATGACATCGAAGGAGATCGTCCGGAAACTGATCCGCCTGGAACCGACGCCGCGCATCCCCGTCTCCCTGCTTTCCGCGGGAGCCTGGACGCTGAACCGGGCCGGTTTGACGCTTGAAAGTGCGCTTTTGGCCACCCCGGAGCGGGTCGCCGAAGTCATCGCCGGAACCAACGAGATGGCCCATTGCGACATCGTCTGGCCCGGTTCCGGCTACCACAACCTGGCCATCCGGGGCGCGGGCGGGAAAATCAAGTTCCGCATCAAAGGGACGCCCGATGTGCAGGAACCGCTCTTCACCGACGCCACCCGCATCGACCCCGCGTGGGCGCACCGCGTTCAGGACGACCCCGGGGTGCGCCTGCTCGTCGAAGCCGCGCGTATTCTCGCCCGGCAGATTGGAAGCCACACCGTCGTGGGGACAAGCCAGTGGGCGCCGTTCACCCTGGGCGGCCTGGCATACGGCGTCGAGAATCTGATGCGCGGCCTCTATAAGGACAAAGCCGCCGTGCACGCGGTGCTCGATTTCGCCGCCGACCTCTGCTTCGCCTTCCTGGAGCCGTTTATCGACGCCGGGGTTTCGGTCATCTCGCTGGCCGACCCGACTTCCTCCGGCGACCTGATCTCGCGCGAACAGTTCATCGAGTTCTCGCTCCCCTGCCTCAAGAAACTCGCCACCAAGATCAAGGAGCGGGGCGTCTGGGTGGTCGTCCACATCTGCGGCAACACCACCAACCGCCTCGACCAGATTCCCCTCGCGGGCGCGGATCTTATGTCGGTGGACTACAAAGTGGACCTCGCCAAAGCCCGCGAAATCCTCGGCGGAAAGATCGCCTTCTCCGGGAACCTGAATCCCGTCGCCATCATGCAAAAAGAAACGCCGGAAGGCGTTGCCGAAGCCGCGCGGCAGGCCATCGCCAAAGCATCGGGAACGCAAGGCGGCTACCTCCTCATGCCGGGTTGCGACATCCCGCCCAGTGTTCCCCTCGAAAACGTCAAGGCGCTGGTCGAAACCGCGCACGCCACCACCCTCTAGCCCTTCCTCTTCCACACACACCATGAGTAAACGAACGATCCGCAAAACCGCCGCCACACCTGCGCCCGCCACGCGAGGCCAAGGCACCATCTGCATCCAGGGCGGGTACACGCCCACCGTGGGCGGCCCGCGCGTCCTCCCCATCTTCCAATCCACCACCTACAAATACGAGGACCTCGACCAGGTGGAACGCCTTTTCGCGCTCAAGGAGGCGGGTTACAAATACACCCGCACCGGCAACCCCACCGTCGCCGCGTTCGAGGCGAAAATCACCGAACTGGAAGGGGGCACCGGAGCCGTCGCGCTCGCCTCCGGGCAAGCGGCCAACCTGCTCGCCATTACGAACATCGCCAACGCGGGCGACCACATCGTGGCGGCATCGACCCTCTACGGCGGCACCTACACGCTGCTGCACCGGACGCTCAAACGCTACGGCATCGAAACCACGTTCATCGACCCGGAAGCGCCGGAACGCGAGCTTCAAAAAGCCTTCCGGCCCAACACGAAACTACTCATCGCCGAAACCATCGGCAACCCGGGCCTCGGCATCCTCGACTTCGCCAAGTTCGCCTCGCTGGCGCGCAAGTTTGACGTCCCGTTCGTCGTGGACAACACACTCGCCACCCCGATCCTCTGCCGGCCCTTCCAGCTTGGCGCGAACATCATCACGCACTCCGCCACGAAATACATCGACGGCCATGCCACCAGCCTTGGCGGCGTGATGATCGACGGCGGCAACTACAACTGGGCCAACGGGAAGTTCCCCGACCTGACAGAACCCGACGACACCTACGCCGGGACCCGCTACGTCGAGAAATTCCCGACCAACGCCTACATCGCCAAGGCCCGCGCCCAATACCTGCGCGACTTCGGCGCGTGCCTGAGCCCCTTCAACGCCTTCCTCTTCAACCTCGGCCTGGAGACACTGCATTTGCGCATCCAGCGGCATAGCGACAACGCGCTCGCGCTCGCCGAGTTCCTCAGCACGCACCCCAAGGTCAACTGGGTAATCTACCCCGGGCTGAAAGGGAACCCAAACCGCGCCCGCGTGAAGAAATATTTCCAGAGCAACGCGGCGAGCGGCATCCTCACCTTCGGCATCAAGGGCAATACCAAGGCGGCGCGGACGTTCGTCAAGAACCTCAAGGTCGCCGCGTTGGTCGTCCACATCGGCGACGCGCGCACCAGCGTGCTGCATCCGGCGACGAGCACCCACGCGCAGCTCACGCCCGAACAGCAGCGGAGCGCCGGCATCACACCGGATATGATCCGCGTATCGGTGGGCATCGAGGATGCGGCCGACATCATCGCCGACTTCGACCAGGCGCTTCGCGGCATCGGACGGTAAACGGCACCCACGATCTCCATGGCTCATTCCGACACTCTCGCGCCCTCCACCTCCCTGCTCGTCGACGCGGCCGCGTACCTCGCCATCCCGGCGGCGACACGCGTCCATGCGCAACTTGCCATCACGCTCACGGACCACTCCTACCAGCCGCGCGTCGACGATCTCGAAAGCGACTGGGTGGCGCACGTCGCCGTCCCCGCGTTCAAGCTCTACCGCCAGCAGCGCGGCGGCGCGGCGATCGACGCCTTTTGCTCCATCGGCACCGGCTCCGGGCTGGACGTCCTTTCCGCCGTCGAGATCCTCGGCGCGAACCGCGTCGCCCTGACGGACGTCCATTGGGACGTCGTCGCCGCCGCATCGGGCAACATCGCCCGCAACCACCTGCAGCCGCTCACGATCCAGGCGGACTACGGCGACTTGCTCGCGCCGCTGCGCCGCTTCGGCGCGCGCTACGACGTGATCTACGAGAACCTCCCCAATGTGCCGCTCGCCAACCCGGAGGAACTCGCGCTTGACCGGAAAAGCTCCAGCTATGTGCCGCCGCGCACGGAAGCCCTGCCGGAGCTGGTCAAGCGGCAGATGCTCGATCTGCACTACCTCGCGCTGTTGCAATCCCGCGAATTCCTCGCGCCCGGCGGAGCCGTCCTTTCCTGCCTCGGGGCCCGGATGCCGCTGGAAGTCTTCCTGCGCCTCGGCGAACTGGCCGGGTGCCGCTCCTCTTTCCTGACGTACACGTGGAAAGTACAGGGCGACCCGGGAGAAGTCATCCGCGACCACGCCGCGAGCCAGGCCAAGGGGTTTGGCCCGTTCCATTTTTACCGCGCCGAGGTGCTCAAAAAAACCTTCGCGGCGGTCAAGCCGGAGGAATCCGGAGCGCGTGCGCTGGAAATCGAGCAAGAGCTTCTGCCGAAGCGCCTGGACGCCGCCAGCGCGTTCGCCGCCTTCCAAAAAGGCGAGAAGATCGGGCACACCGTCGCAATGCTTCAATCCGTACTGTAATATGGCCTCGATTCCGTTTAGCGCTTGGCTTTCGTTGATCGGCTTGATGGAAGCCCACTTCCGGCGCGGCCTCGCGGGACGCGATGCCGTTTCCGAAGAGATCGCCCGGGTGCTGGCGCTGCTGGAACCGCTTCCGCCGCTCTCCGGCCCTTTCCCGCGCAACCGCCAACCCGCCACGCGCCATCTGGAAGCCGCCTTCCAGGCCGGCAGCGCCGCGACAGCCGACCTCCTCGCCACGATCCGCCCCGTGGCTTCCCACCTCCCCTGGCGCTACAGTTACACAAAACGCAAGGACGCCCCCGGCATCGGGCGGAACATCGCGTTTGCCGAGCTGGTTGGCCCAAAGGCTCCGTTCCAAAGCGATCGCGTTTGCCTCGGGCTGACGCTGATCGGCCCCGGCACGCTTTACCCCGCCCACGCCCACCCGGCCGTCGAGTTGTATTACGTCGTGGCCGGAATGGCGGAGTGGACCGCAGGAGAGAACGCGCAACGCCCCGCTCCCGGCGCGTTCGTGCTGCATCCCTCCCAGGTTGTCCATTCCATGCGCACCGACGCCGAGCCGCTGCTGGCCGTCTATTCGTGGAGCGGCGACGATGTGAAAACCCTCTCCGCCTACACAAGCCCCAACCCGAGCCCATTCCATGAGTGAACTGACCCAAAAAGAACGCCTCGTGCGCGTTCTCCACAAAGAAGCAGTGGACCGCCCGCCTGTTATTTGCACCGGCGGCATGATGAACGCCGCGATCGTCGAGATCATGCGCAAGACCGGCCACACGCTGCCGGAGGCTCACCTCGACGCGGACCGGATGGCCGATCTCGCGCTGGACATCCACGATCACACCGGCTTCGAGAATATCGGCGTGCCCTTCTGCATGACCGTGGAGGCGGAACTCCTCGGCAGCCCCGTGGACCTGGGCACGCTGGAGTGCGAGCCGAAGATTGCCCGCGAGATCTACCCCTCGCTGAGCCAGGTGGATTTCAAGAACGTCGAACAGTTGGCCCACTCCGGGCGCATGAACGTCGTGGTGGACGCCGCGCACCGGATCGCCAAGGCGCGGCCGGATGTGCCGGTGATCGCGAGCCTCACGGGGCCGGTCAGCACGGCGGCCTCCATCGTCGATCCCCTCACCTTCTACAAAGAACTGCGCAAGAACCCGGCGGCCGCGCACCGCGTGCTCGAATACGTCACCAATCTGCTCGCGGCCTATGCGGAGCGGGTGCTTGAAAGCGGCGCGAGCGTCATCGCCATCGGCGATCCCTCCGCCACGGGCGAACTGCTCGGGCCGAAGCTCTTCGAGGAATACGCCGTGCGCTACCTGAACGCCCTCGCGGACCGGGTGCACGCCAAAGGGTTCCCGATCATTATCCATATTTGCGGCGACGTGAAGCGCGTGAAACCGCAGCTCGCCAGCCTGCATGCCGACGCGCTGAGCACCGACGCCATGATCAGCCTGCCGGGGCTCAAAGCAGAGTATCCGCACCTCACCACGATGGGCAACCTGAGCACCTTCGCCCTCCAATGGAGCAGCCCGGAGAAGATCGCCACCATGGCGCGCAATCTGGTGGCCGACGGCATCGACATCATCTCGCCCGCCTGCGGCCTGAGCACATCCACCCACCTGGAAAGCATCCGCGCCATGACGGACACGGTCAAAGCCACCAGCCCCGTAACTTCCGCGTGAACAAAGTCACTCTGCCCTCGCTGGGAGTCACCCTGGAAGTCGAGCCGGGCGCGTCCCTGCTCGAAACGCTCCGGCACGCCGGGGTCGATCTGGAGTCGCCCTGCGACGGCTCCGGCACCTGCGGAAAATGCCGCGTCAAGTTGGCGGCGCACGAACGCGCCCACGTGCGCGAATCCGCCCACGATTTGCTGAGCGACGCGGAACGCGAGGAAGGCTTTGTGCTGGCCTGCCAGGCGAGCATTTGCGGCGACCTGGAAATCGAGACGGACGCCGCCAATGCCGAAGGCGAAGGCCTGCGCATCTTGAGCGAGGGGCACGGGCTCGACGTCGCGCTGGAGCCGTGGATTTCCAAGACATTCGATCCCGCCACCGCCTCGACCCGCATCCTCGCGGGGAACACGCTCCTCGGCGTCGAGCCGGGCGATACGACGGGGCGGCTTTACGGCCTCGCCATCGACATCGGCACCACGACGCTGGTCGCGGCGCTCGTCGATCTGCGCACGGGGTGCGAACTCGCAACGGCGTCGAGCTTGAACCCGCAGGCGCGCTACGGCCAGGACGTCCTCTCGCGGATCAAACTCGGCTCCGCGCCGGACGGCCTCGCCAAACTACAGGGCGACCTCATCGCCGAACTGAACCGCCACGCCGCCGACGCCGCGGCCCAGGCGGGCGTGGATCCGCGCGACATTTACGAAGCGGTTTTCAGTGGCAACACCACCATGCTCTACCTTGCCGTCGGGACGGACCCGGCGACGCTCGGGAAATATCCCTACACCCTCACCCGGCGGGGAGCCGAACACGTTGGCGCGACGGGAATCGGGCTGGAGATCTCACCCCTTGGGCTGGTCTACCTGCCGCCCGTGATGTCGGCCTACGTCGGCGCGGATATCACCTCGGGCATCCTCGCGGCCGACCTCCCGCACACGAAGGGCGTGGTGCTCTTCGTAGACATCGGCACGAACGGCGAGATGGTCCTTGGCATCGACGGAAAACTTACCGCCACGTCCACCGCGGCGGGACCGGCCTTCGAGGGGATGAACATCACCTGCGGCATGCGGGCCGGGCGCGGCGCGGTGGAACGCGTTTCCCTTTCCGACGACGGCCTCGCGTTCGCCACCATCGGCAGCACCGAACCAAGCGGCCTTTGCGGCAGCGGCCTCCTCGACGTAGTGGGGGAACTCGCGGCCCACGGCGGCGTGGACAAGAACGGCCGCTTCCAGCACAACGGCACCGCGCCGGACAAGCCGTGGAAGAGCCAGTGGGAGCGCGTGGACGGCAAGCCGGTCTTCCGCATTACCGGGCCGGTCTATCTTTCGCAAAAAGACGTGCGCCAGGTGCAGCTTGCCAAGGCGGCCATCCGCGCGGGCATCGAGCTGATGCTCAAGGAAAACGGCCTCACGCCAGCCCGGGTGGACCGCGTGCTCATCGCCGGTTCCTTCGGCTTCCACCTGCGCACGGAAAGCCTCATCAATCTGGGGCTCCTGCCGCGCGCATTCGCGGGGCGGGTCGAATTCGTCGGCAACACCTCGCGGACGGGCGCGCAAGCCCTCCTCCTCAACCATCCCGCGCGCGGCCGCCTCGCCCGCGTGGCAGGCACGGTCAATGTCCTGGAACTGGCCAACAACCCGGCCTTCGAAACAACCTTCCTCCAATCGCTTGCATTCTAACCTTCACCCTATTCGACCTATGACGGTCAGCGCACAACAACTCCACGAACAACTGGCCACCGCGGTGGTGGAACTGGACGAGGACCTCACCAAACAGTTGGCCCAACAGGCCATCGATCTCGGGTTCGACGCCTGGGAAGCCGTCGAATTCGGCCTCGTGGCGGGCATGGACCGCGCGGGGAAACTCTTCGACGAAGAGGAATATTTCATCCCGGAGCTTCTCCTCGCCTCCGACGCCATGTACGCCGGGCTCGCCATCCTGCGCCCGCACATTCCCCAGCAGAACACGGACGCGGAGAAAGTGCGCGTGGTGATCGGCGTCATCGAAGGCGACACGCACGACATCGGCAAAAACCTCGTGCGGATCATGCTGGATGTGGGCGGGTTCGAGGTGATCGACCTCGGGCGCGACGTGCCGCCCCGGACTTTCGTTGACCGCGCAAAGGAAACCGGCGCGCGCATCATCGCCATCGCCTCGCTGATGACCACCACCATGGACGGCATGGCCGAGGTGGTCCGCATCCTCGAAGCCGAGAAGATCCGTGACCGGTTCAAGGTGATCGTCGGCGGCGCGCCCATTTCGCAGGGGTTCGCCAAAAAGATCGGCGCGGACGGCTACGCTTCGCGCGCTCCCGCCGCCGTCCAGCTTGCCAAGCGCCTCGTCAGCGAACCGCAGGCGGCCTGACCGCAGCTTTCCCGCAAAAAGCCCGCTCCATCACCGGAGCGGGCTTTTTTTACCCACGCGGGAACTACCACCGGCCGAACGGCGGCGCTTGTTCCCAGTTCAGATTTTGCGACTCGTAATAGAGCGGACCTCCCGCGAGGTGATGAATACCGTCGGGCCCCTCCTGCAGCGCGCTCGTGCGCGCGTTCGGAATCGGCGGGTTGAGCGCCGGCGGGCATGCACCCACCTTCGGCATGAACAAGTAAGGCCGGGCCGAAGGCCTCTCCGCGACCGGCCACACCGAGATGTTTCTTTGGACCTCGGTAACATGCGTGGACGTCACGCAGGCATTCGTGCACGGGCTGCATGTCGTGCGCTTGTCCACGCGGTATTCCCGCACCGGCGGCGCACACTGGCACCCGGCGAGCAACGCCGTCGCGGCGAGCGCCAGCAAGCCCACACCCCGCCCTCTCGACACCCCTGTCATCTTCTCGAATTTCATAGTTTTTTTTCTTCGCGGCGCATTGCCGCCACGCACGGGGTTTCGGGCGGTGAGGTCGGTTTGGACTCGCCCCGGATCGGGAAAAATTGCGCCTCTCGCGACTGGAAATCCCGACCAAAACAAAGGGGATTTATACTCCATAATCTCGATCGGGATGCCAAGAAATGAGGCAAAAAGAGCAGAAAAAGAGATAGACAAAGATACCGCCTACCAAGTAAGTAGGTGTATACGAAGTAACCGGGGAGCGCTCTTACGGCGAGCCACGCGGAGCTTCGCGGTTCGCAAACCAGATCACTGGATAGGTCCTACAAAACAACCTCAACCAGCCCATCAGACAGACTGAAGGCGGTGACTATGAACATCGAAAAACAATGGAATCGTCCTTCAATCGTACACAGAACGCGCCAGCGCATGCCGCCGGCCATCACGCCAAAACGCTCCGGCGAACCCTCGCCGCCTTGAGCGGTCTCGTGATTCTCACGGGTCCGGCTCTCGCCGGAGACACGGGCAAACAGACCGCGCCCATCGAATCCGCCATCTGGGAAAAACCGGCGTGGCTCACCGACCTCTCCCTGCGCGTTGGGGAGAGCTATGACACCAACGTCTTCCTCTCGGGAGCGAACATCAACCAGGACGGCGACAGGCTGATCATCCCCGACTCGACCAAGGCCAGCGGCGTCAACACGATCGCCCTGCCCGACGGCACCATCGCCTACAAGAACAAAGCCTCCGCCGTGACGACGATCTCGCCGAAGATCGGCGTGGATTTCGCCAAACTGCTAAGCAGCGACAGCATCCTGAAAGTCTTCACGCTCGGGTACGCGCCCGATTTCGTGATCTATCACGACGCCGACACCGAATCCTACGCCGCGCACCGCATCACCACGACGGTCAAGGCAAAGGCCGAGAACGTCACCGTCGCCCTCGACAACGCCTTCACCTACATCGACGGCTCCGCGGACTCCGTGCTCTTCCCGGGCGGCGCGAGCGCCTATGCCAACGGGACGGTCCGCGAGCGCCGCGACCAGTGGCAGGACCGCACCAAGGCGTCCGTGAAGATCGACGTCGGCCAGGCGTTCATCCGGCCCACGTTCTCGCTGCTCTATTACGACCTCGGCACCAACTTCAAGAATGCCGCTCTTGCCGAAAACAAGGGGTATTCGAACTTCATCGACCGCTACGACATCAACGGCGGCGCCGACCTGGGCTACAACGTCACCAAGAACGTGGCGTTCACGTTGGGATACCGCTACGGCCACCAGGATCAGGCGAGCCTGCCGGACACGGTCTCCAGCCTCAGCTCGACCGCTTACACCTACCAAACCAACGTCAGCAACGACTACCAGCGCGTGCTCTTCGGCGTGGAAGGCAGCCCGCTGAAATGGTTGAAGGTGGAAGCCTCCGTGGGCCCGCAGTTCACGACCTACACCGACAGCCGTCCCTACAACTCCGGCGTCGTGGCGCTCGGGCAGATCGACGACAACACCACCGACGTCTACGCCGAAGCCAGCGTGACCATCGCGCCGACGGCCACCGACGCCTTGGTGTTCAAATACAAGCGTTGGAACTGGGTTTCCAGCACCGGCGTCAACGCCTACCTGGATTCGCTCTACGACGCCAGCTACCGGCACCAGATCACGAAGGATCTGCAACTCGAACTCGGCCTGCGCGCCTCGCAATCGGATTACAACCCGTCGTCGCTGCGCAATGACTGGGATTACACCGCCTCCGCCGGGCTGAAATACAGCATCACCAAGAACCTCATCTGGGACGTGAGCTACGCCTACGACAAGGGCCACAACGACCAGCTTGTGGGCAACGCCGTGACCGGCGCGTTTGTCGATTCCAGCACGCGGGAATTCGAACGGAGCATCGTCTCCACCGGCGTGACCTGGAAGTTCTAGCCGCCGGCTTTCCGCATCACGCGGAATTTCAGCAAGAAACCTATGAAACGAAATCGACTATTCAATCGCATCGGACTGGCCGCCATCGCGGCGAGCCTGTGGGCTTGCGGCGTGCAAGCGGCGGAGACCGTCAAAGTCGGCTACCTGCCGGTGACGGGACACGCCAAATTCTTCATCGCGAAGGAAGAAGGCTTCTTCAAGGAGGAAGGGCTGGACGTCGAGTTGAGTGAATTCACCAACTCGGCGGACGGCCTGGCCGCCCTGCGGGCAGGGAAGCTCGACCTCGGCGCGTTCGGGACCACGGCCCCGCTCGTCCACATCGCCAAAGGCGCGGACATCCGCATCATAGGCGGCGTGATGGGCGAGGACGCGGCGATCGTCACGACGGCGGAGAAGGCCCCGTCCATCCAGAAGATCACCGACCTCAAGGGCAAGAAAGTGGCCACGGTGCGCCTGGCAACCGGCGACGCCGTGTTGCGCGGCGCGCTGGACTCCGCGGGGGTGGACTGGAAAAAGGACGTGCAGATCTTCGAACTGAAGAGCCCGCCCGCCGTGCTGGAAGCCGTCAAGTCGGGACAGGTGGACGCCGGGCTGATCTGGGGACCGCACGATGTGCGCGCCGAGGAGCAGGGCCTCAAGGTCACCATCCGCAGCCGCTCGCTCCAGCCGGGGCACCCGTGCTGCCGCCTGACGGTCAATGCCAAGGACGTGGACGCGCGTTCAGCGGTTTGGGTGAAGTTCATCCATGCTTTCCTGCGCGCCGAGAAGTTCGCGGCGGAGAACCACGAAAAGACGCTCGATGATATTCAGAAATATCTCAAGCTCGACCGAACGCTGATCCAGAAGTCTTACTACGAAGGCTACCTGGACCAGGCTTCCGACCCGAACGTGGATGGCGTCGTCTTCTTCTGGAAGACCATGCTCAAGAGCGGCTTCGCCGAGTCGAACCTGGACGTTCGCACCTTCATCATTCCGAAGTTCTACGAACAGGCGCTCAACCAGCTCGCCAAGGACCAGCCCAACGAGCCGTTCTGGCAACAACGTCTCAAAACCTTCACCGAACGCGACAACCTTGCCAAGCCCATCGCCGCCCAGGACGGCGCGTGGGTGAAGGTCGTTTCTGCGGAGACTTTTACAAAGCCCTGCCACTAGATAGTCGAGCGATAATCGATAGCTGAGCCATGTGTGGACTGCCGCGGCGCACCGCAAACCAACGGACGCCGCGGCTTCCACGGCTCCTTCTCATTCCATGAATAGCACGGCCACGCCCATCACGCGTTCCATTGACAACAAAGGGATCGAAGTCCGCTCCCTTCGCTTTGCCTACTACGGAAACGCGATCCTTTCCGACGTCAACCTTTCCATCGAAGACGGCGAATTCGTCTGCCTTCTCGGCCCCAGCGGCTGCGGCAAGACCACGCTCTTGCGCCTCCTCGCGGGTCTGGAAAAGCCGTCGGCAGGTTCCGTCTCCTGGAAGGGCAAGGCTATCAAGGGCCCGTCGCTGGAGCGCGGCGTTGTGTTTCAGGATTACTCGCTTTTCCCATGGATGAGCCTCTTGCAAAACGTCCTATTCGCGATCGAAAAATCGCAGCCGCAAATCGGCCGGAAATGGCGGCGGCAACTGGCGGAAGATTACCTGGAAATGGTGGGGCTGGCCGGTGCGGTGCAGAAATACCCGCTGGAACTCTCCGGCGGCATGCGGCAGCGCGGCGCGATCGCCCGCACGCTTGCGCTCGGCTCCCCCGTTCTGTTGATGGACGAGCCCTTCGGCGCGCTCGACCCCGTTAACCGCGCGAAATTGCAAGACCTCGTGCTCGATGTCTGGGCCGGCTCCACCACGCGCAGAACCGTGGTGTTCGTGACCCACGACGTGGAGGAAGCGCTCTATCTTGCGGACCGCGTCGTGATGCTTGGCTCCTCGCCCGGGCGCGTGATCCACGAATTGAAGGTCCCCTTTGCCCGGCCGCGCACCCGGCGCACCATGGTCGCATCCTCCGCGTTTATCAGCCTTCGCGAGGAAATCGACGCCCGTTTTCGGCAGGATGTGATCGCCCGCATCGAAGCCGAGACCACCATCAACACTCCCGGCGAAGGCGTCTAGTATGAGCGATACCATCAGCGATTTTTTAACCGATGAAAACCGGGGCGTCGTTAAGCCGGTCCGCGTGGCCACGGGGCAGCCGCAGCGCAAGACGGCCGTGCTCTCCCTCCACGCTCTGCGCGGCTGGGAAGGCGTCCTCTTCCTGCTGGCGCTGCTCCTGCTTTGGCAGGGCGTCAGCCTCCTCAAATTCAAAGGCGGCTACCTCTTCCCCGCCCCATGGCTGACGCTCAAGACGCTTTGGATCTCGCTTCCCGAGCTGCTGCGCGGGACCGTCTCCTCGTTCCTGATCCTGGTTCCCGGCCACCTCCTCGCTGTCGCCGTGGGAATTGCATGGGGCTTGCTGGTGGGGACATCGCCCTTTCTCCATCGCATGTTCGCGCCGTTCGCCCGGTTCGCCTCGCCGGTGCCGCCGACGATTTACGTCCCCTACGCCATCGCGTTGCTGCCGACCTTCCGCACGGCGGCCGGTTTCGTCGTCTTCATCGGCGCGTTCTGGCCGGTCTTCCTGAACACCGTGGCCGGGGCCTCCGCCCTGCCTCAACACTACCGCGACAGCGCGAGCATCCTCGGTCTGAACCGCTTCGAATATCTCCTGCGGGTCGTCTTCCCGGCCGCGTTGCCGCACATCTTCTCCGGGATCAGCGTGGGGCTCGTCTTCGCGTTCATCCTGCTCACTGTCGCCGAACTTTTCGGCGCGAACGACGGGCTCGGACGCTTCATTCAGCTTTACGCGGATTATGCCGACTACCCGCGCATGGTTGCCGGAATTCTCTACACCGGCGTGGTCGTTCTGGCCGCCACGGAGGTGCTCGAACGAATCAAGCGCCGGGCACTTTTCTGGGTCAAATGAGCCGCGACGCCATGACACCCGTCGAACGCTTCAAGGCCTACGCCGCCGGGAAGCCGATCGACCGCCTTCCCTGCGTGCCGATTGTCGGGAACACCGCCGCGCGCGTCGTGGGCGCGAAAGTCTCCGCGTTTCGCGGAAACGGCAAACAGATCGCCGACGCACAAGTCGCCGCCTACCGCCGCTTCGGCTACGACGTGATCCGCATCTTCACGGACCTCTACACCGTGGCCGAGGCGATGGGCGCGCGCGTGCACTATCCCGATGACGAAACGGCTTACCTGGAATGCCCCGCCATTTCCTCCGTGGAGGAAATCGATGCGCTGCGCCCGGCCGATCCCCACCGCGACGGCAACCTGCCGCATCACCTCGAAGCAATGCGGCGGGCGTTCTCGGAAGTCGGCAAGGAAGTCCCCGTCAACGGTGCGCTCACCGGACCATTTACCACGGCGTCGTTCCTGATCGGCACGGAGACGCTCGTGCGCTTGATGATCAAAAATCCGCGCGCCGTTCATCGCCTTTGCGAGAAGGCAATGCAAAGCACGATCGCCTACGCGCAGGCCATTCTCGAAACCGGCTGCACACCGAGCCTTACCGACGCCATGTGTTCCAGCACGGTCATCGGCCCTCGCCAATTCAAGGAATTCGGCTTCCCCTATCTCAAGCGGATCATTGGGTTCCTGCACCGCAAGGGGGCCGCCGTGACGCTGCACATCTGCGGCAAAACGCAGCCCATTTGGAACGCGATGGCCGACACCGGAGCGGCCTGTCTTTCCATCGACAACGCCGCCGACCTCGAAGCCGCGAAAGCCGCGGTGGGCCACCGCGTGCGGCTGATGGGCAACATCCCGCCCTCGGAGGTCATGCTGCAAGGAACGCCGGGGGAAATCAGGTCCGCCGTCCGCGCATGCGTCCGCAAGGCCCATGACAACCCGAAGGGGCTCATCGTCGCCTCGGGATGCAGTCTCCCGGTGGAAACGCCTTTCGAGAACATCGACGCCATGCTGGATGCCGTCCGCGAGATCGGATGGCCCGCGTCTCCCTAATTCTATGCCAAAGAAAAAAGATCTGACCTGTTCGGATTGCGGCACGCTCAATTGCTACCGCAGGGAAAGCCATTTTCCCCCGTTTTGCCAAACGCAAACGGCTCCGCCCGCCCTCTTGAAGAAAGCCGTCATCCGCTACCGTGGCAAGGGGCCCGACGCGCGCATGGCGCACGCGGCAGCCGAGGTCGAAGGGACCTACTACGGCAAGCTGACGCGCGTGGAGGAGATCATCGCGTTTGCCAACCGCATTGGCGCGAAACGGATCGGCGTCGCCACGTGCATCGGCCTGATCCAGGAAACGCGCCTCTTCGTCAAAGTACTGGAGGCGCACGGCCTGGAAGCGCACACCGTACTCTGCAAGGTCGGCTCCGTGGACAAAACGGAAATCGGCATTCCCGACAACCTCAAGGTGAAGCCCGGCTGCCACGAGTCGCTTTGCAACCCTATCCTCCAGGCGGGCCTTTTGAATGAACTCAAGACGGACCTCAACGTCATCGTGGGGCTCTGCGTCGGCCACGATTCGCTATTCATGAAGCACTCCGACGCCCCCGTCACCACGCTCATCACCAAAGACCGCGTGCTTGGGCACAACCCGGCCGCCGCGCTCTACACCAGCAATTTCTACTACACGCGCCTCTTCGACACGACGCACAAACTTTAGTTCACACACTCGGTCCACACACCACACACATCCATGGCTCAATATCCCAACATTCTGGCAGCCGTCGGGCGAACGCCGCTCATCCGGCTCAACCGGATCGGCGCGAATCTCCCGTCGCCCATTTACGGCAAAGTCGAATACCTCAACCCCGGCGGCAGTTCCAAAGACCGCATCGCCGTCGAAATGGTCCGCAGGGCCGAAGCGGCGGGCGTTTTGAAACCGGGCGCGACCATCGTCGAGGCAACGGCGGGCAACACCGGCGTGGGTCTTGCGCTGGTGGCGGCGGTGAAAGGCTACAAACTGATCGTCGTGCTGCCGGACAAGATGAGCGGCGAGAAGATCGCGCTCTTGCGGGCCTACGGCGCGGAGGTCGTCATCACCGCCACCAACGTCCCGCCGGATTCGCCCGAGAGCTACAACGGCGTGGCCGACCGCCTTGCGCGCGAGATTCCCGGCGCATTCCGGCCCGGCCAGTTCGTCAACCCGCACAACCCGGAGGCCCACTACCTCACCACCGGCCCGGAGATCTGGGAAGACAGCGAAGGCAAGGTGGAGGTGTTCGTTGCGGGGATGGGAACCGGCGGCACCATCTCCGGCACCGCGCGTTACTTGAAAGAAAAGAACCCGGCGATCA
>JAQTMF010000015.1 GCA_028714515.1 Chthoniobacteraceae bacterium
TTCTTCGATGTTGTCGATGAGTTCGGCGCGCACGTTTTCGGGCACTTCGCCGTGCAGCATCGAGGCGGACATCATGATGGGTGAGAGGATGTTGTTGAGGTCGTGCGCGACGCCGCCGGCGAGGAGGCCGATGCTTTCCATGCGCTGGGCGCGGAAGAGGTTTTCTTCCATTTGTTTGCGCTCGGTGATGTCTTCGCCAAGGCTCATGGTGCCTTCGGGTTTGCCGAAGCGGTCGCGCAGGACGGTGTTGTTCCACGCGATGAGCCGTTTCTCGCCGTTTTTGGTGAGGATCGAGTTTTCGTGGTGGATGTGTTGTTCTTTGCCGAAGAGTTCGGCGAAGACGCCGCTGATTTCGGAGCGGTTGCGTTCGGGGATGAAGTGTTCGATCCACGGGCGGCCGAGGACTTCGTCGGGGGTGTAGCCGGTGATTTCGAAGAAGAAGGGGTTGGCGTAGGTGACGGCTCCCGCGGCGTCGAGCCCGAGGGCGACGAGGCGGACTTCGTCGAGGAGGGTGCGGAAGCGGCGGGTGGTTTCTTGGAGGGCCGCTTCTTGCTCCATGTGGTCGAGGGCGAAGGAGACGTCGTCGGCGACTTCTTCGAGGAGGGCGACTTCTTTGGCTTGGAAGACTCCGGCTTCGCGCGCGCAGACGGTGAGGGCGGCGCAGACTTTGCCGTTGTTCATGATGGGCAGGGCGATGCAGCCTCCGATGGCGGATTCGGCGGCGGCTTGCCGCCAGGGCTGGGTGCGGGAGTCGGCGGCGAAGTCGTTGCAGACGTAGGTGCGGCCTTCGCGCAGGGCTGTGCCGGTGGGGCCCCGCCCGAGGGGGCTTTTGTCGACGGAGATTTCGATTTTGTCGAAGTAGCCGTGGGTGTCGCCGGAGGAGCCGATCCACATGACGCGTTTGGTGGCGGGGCCGGTGATGCCGACGGAGGCCATGAGGAAGCCGCCTACGCGGGTTGCGATGCGGCAGACTTGGGCGAAGAGTTCGTCGCGCAGGCCGGTGCGGACGACGGTCTGGTTGACGTAGCGCAGGACGGAGTAGAGCCGGTTGAGGCGCTTGCTTTCTTCTTCCTGGAATTTGCGGGCGGTGATGTCGGCGAAGGCGGTGACGAACCGGTCTTGGCCGAGGGAGAAGATGTTGATGGCGAAGTGCCGTTGCAGCGCGGGGTCGTAGGTTTCCATCGACTCGGCTTTGCCGGTGGCGACTACGCGCGCGTAGGTTTCGAGGTGGGGCGGTTCGGCCTCGGGGTGGATTTGGGTGGCGAGCTGCCCTTCGATTTGCGCGGCGTTGAGGCCGGTTTGCTCTTCGAAGGCGCTGTTGACGGAGAGGATTTCGTAGTCGAGCGGGAGGCCTTCGGTGTCCCAGAGGAGCCGGTTGACGGCTACGCCTTCCGGCATCGACTCGATGAAGGAACGATAGGAGGGGTGGGTGGGGCTTGTGATGCCGCCGGGGGCGGTGGGGTATGGCTGCATGCCGGCTCAGGTGAATACCAACAAACGCTCTGTGACGGAGCTCAGCATGTTGTGGTTTTTGATTTTGTCGATGGTGGCGGCGGTGAGCGCCTGGCCTTCGGGCACGAGGAGGAGCCCGGCGTTGCTGTAGATGCCTTTGGCGAGGCGCATGCCGGGGGTCAGTTCGTCGGCCATGATTTCCCGGACTTGGTGCGGCAGGCTGTCGCTCTGCGTCATCTTGAAGAACAGCCGCACGGCTTCGGGGTCGAAGCCGGTGCCGGATTGTTTGAGGATGGCGTCGAGGGCTTGTTGTTTGGGCAGGCCGCTTTCGACGAAGAAGACGACGACGGCGAGGCACCGCGCGGTCCACGGGATGGTTTCGCCTGCGAAGCCGTCGGGATAGCCCTGCCCGCCGAAGCGTTCGTGGTGGGCGCGGATGGTTTCGCCGATGCCGCGCGTGCCGTCGATGTAGGAGGCGAGTTCCTGGGCGCGGACGGGGTGCAGGCGCAGGGCTTCTTGTTCAGCCGTGGAGAGGGTGCCCGGCGCGATGTGCATTTGGTGCAGGAGGGCGCGGTCGTACCCGATGAGGCCGAGGTCGTGCAGCCACGCGGCGGCGATGAAGGTTTGTTTTTCCCGCTCGGTGAAGTATTTGCTCTTGGCGATTTTGGTGCAGATGTCGGCGACGGCTCGCGTCTGGCCGCCCAGGAGGGGGTCGAAGGCGTTGATGAGTTGGTAGCAGAGGCGGACGGATTGGTCGAAGTTCGCTTTGAGGGCGTCTTGCAGTTTCCGCACTTCGGCGGCGGCGAGGTCCACGGCTTCCGCCCGTGTTTTGAGGTCCGCTTCGGCGCGCGCGAGCCGGGCCTGGAGCTGTTCTACTTGGCTCTCCAGTGGTGCGCGTTCCGGGGGATCTGGCTGGGCGGTGGGGGTGTCGGACATATTCAGCCGTTGGCGTAGAAGGCTCCCGCGAGGTGTTCTCTGCGGGCGCTGCCAGCGTAGACGTTCTCGACGGCGCGCAGGCGTTTGGTGGCGGCGTTGAGCAGGTGCGTTTCCAGGCGGGCTTTGGCGAGGTTTTCGCTGGCGAGGGCGGCGTTGCGGCGCTCGGCGGCGATGAGGGCGGTTAATCGCTCGTTGAGGGCCGGGTGCCCGCGGTCCAGCCCCAGGAGGAGGCCGAGGCGCGTGAGTTCTTTGAGGATGGCCGCTTTTTTGCCTTCGATGGAGCGGAGGACGGCGGTGTTCCATTCGCCGATGGCCGCGGTCTGGTGACGGGTGAGGTCTTCGTAGCTGCCGAAGAGTCTCCAGAAGGTTTGCTCGTGGCTTTTCATGCGACTTGGGCCACGGATTTCTCGAGCATTTGTGCCCAGGCGTCGCGGATCTCGCCCAGCAGCCGGGAGACGGTGGCGATGGGGGCGAGTTCTTTTTTCATGTTGGCTTCATGGAGTTGGTTGACCATGAAGTCGTACAGGGCGTACATGCGCGGGGAGAAGTCTCCGGGGACGCTCATGTCGAGGCTGCATTGCAGTTCGCGCAGGATGTCTTGCGCCCGGCCGATGTTGTTGTGGATGGTTTCGTTGCGCTTGCGGAGGTCTTCCTGGCCGAAGCCGTTTTCCGCGGCGGCCATGAAGCGCAAGGCGCCGTCGAAGAGCATCAATACCAACTGCCCCGGGGTGGCGGTGGTGACGGCGACGGATTGGTAGGATTTCGCAAATCGCGCGAGTTGCATGGCTTATTTCCTCGTGGCGGGAACCAGGATGTTGGCGATGGCGTCGATGACGTCTTTGGGCGGGTAGCCGGGGTCGGCGGCAAGCTGCTTGGCGCGTTCCAGCATCTCCGGGCGCACGTCGGGCTGGTTCCGCAAGGCCTGCATCAGATTGTCGTTCTGCTCCGGCATATAGCTGTCGCGAACTCCGTCGGCATTTTGCGTTTCGTTGTCTACGCTTTTGGATTTCGGCTTTGATTTCGCGGCCTCCACCACGATTTCCGGTCTGACGCTCTGGATGTTCATTGCTTGATTGGCGACACCTTTATTATCGGCGGCTAGTTCACGGAGTTTAGCACTACTTTTGCCTCGTCGGCCGATTCCCGCGCGGGGGTGCGCGGTTTGTTGAGGAGGCTGCGGTAGGTTTCCCAGGCGGCGTAGCCTCCAAAGCGCATGGGGCTTTCGAGGACGGTGTTGCCGTCGTTGCAGATGGGCAGGTTGGGCTGGCTGTTGGCCAGGTAGAAGTGCCGGGCGGCGATGGCGACGGCCGGTTTGCCGGAGTCGAAGAGGTGGTCGAAGCTCCAGCGGATTTCGCCGGTGTGGATGTCGACGAGTTTGGCGCGCACGCCGACGGAGATGGGCTGGTAGGGGAAATAGTGGGTGACGTCGGTGAAGAGGACGGCGTCGGCTCCATAGCGCGCGGCTAGTTGGGGGAGGAGTTCGCGGGGGAGGATTCCGGCGGAGGAGATCGCGGCGCGCCCGGTGATTTCTTCCAGTTGGAGGCGGCTGATCCAGACGACTTCGAAGAGGGTGGTTTTGGTCAGCTCGGCGTGGAAGGCTTCGTCGAGGCCGCCGGCGGGGTTGGCGGGGTCGCGTTCCTGGTAGAGCGGCAGCATGACGATGCGCCGGAAGGGGACGCCTTCGCGCAGGTCGTGGTAGCTGGGGAGGGGCGGCGCGGGGGTGTAGACGACGGCGCGCTTGGCGCTGGCGCACCCCAGGAGCGCGAGCGCGGCGGCGGCGCAGGCCAGGAGGCCGCGAAGGCGGCTCACGAGGGAGGACGTGACGGCGTTCATGCGGTGCGCTACGAGGAGGAGGAACTGCTGCTGGAGGAGTTCGTCCCGAAGGCGTTTTCGAGGGCTTTCAGTTGCGTTTGGAGGGTGCTCTGGGCTTGCTCCATTTGGACGAATTCGTTGGTGAGGCGGGCGCGCTCGGCGTCGAGTTGGGCGTTGAGGCGTTTGATTTGGTCGTCCAGTTGCGCGTTCTGTTTGTTGAGGGAGTCGGTTTGGGAGGCGAGGGTGCCGCCGCTGCCCGTTGTTTTGAGGACGTAGGCGTCGATGGCGGACATGAGGCCGCCGGAGCTGCTGGTGAAGAGGGCGGTGACGTCGCCGGGGTTGTTGTTGAGGGCGTCGTCGAGTTTGGCGCTGTCTTTGACTTCCAGGTCGGAGCTGCCGCTTTTGAAGTCGATGCCGATGTCGGCGAGCCGCTTGACGGCTCCCGTGAGCCCGGGGACGGCGCTGAAGACGAGGCTGCGCAGTTTGCTGCTCATGCCGCCGATTTCGAGGTTGCCGGCGAGGAGGGCGGTGGTGACGGTGCCGTCGCTGTTGGGGGTGATTTTTGTCTGGGCTTCGATGTAGTCCTGGACGGCGTTGTATTTGCTGATGAAGTTGTCGATTTTCGTGCGGGTGCCGCTGTTGTCGGCGGTGACGTTGACGCTCTGGATGCCCTGGGTGGTGGCTGTGACGGAGAGGCCGCTGATGCCGGTGACGTCGGAGGTGAAGTTGTTGGAGGTGCTGACGATGGTGGCCCCGTTGTTGACGGTGAATTCGGCGTTCTGGCCGCTTTTGAAGGTGGAGGCGGTGTTGAGGCCGAGGGCTTCGAGGAAGCCGCCCGCGTCTTCGCTGACGGTGAGGCCGATGTTGCCGGTGATTTTGTTGGTGAGGGTGAATTTGTCGCCGCTTTTGTCGTAGGCGGCCACGACGCCGGCGCTGGAGGCGTTGATGCGGTTGAGGACGGCCTGGATGCTGTCGGTTTTGGTGTTGAAGCCGATGGGGACGCCGTTGATGGAGAAGGTGCCGTCGCCGTTGGTGTCGACGTTGGTGATGGCGGATTTCAGGCCGGAGTCGGCGATGGTGGCGCTGACGACGGGGACGCCGAGGGTGCCTCGCGATTGGATGGCGTAGTTGCCGCTTCCGCCGCTTTCGGAGCTGTTGTAGAGCTTCATCGAGGTGAGGAAGTTGCTGGTGTCGCTGGCGCTCCCGATGACGATCTGGGTGGTGCTCTTGAGGCTGACGGCGTCGGATGCGCTGTCGTAGGTTGCCGTGACCGTGCCGCCGGTGGCGTCGGAGATTTTTTGGAAGACGTCGGCCAGGGAGTCGGTGAGGGAGAGGTTGATTTTCGCGCCGTTGACGGTGAAGTCTCCGGCGGTGATCGCGGTGGCGATGTTCATGGTGGCGAGCGTGACGCCGCTGACGGTGTTGCTGGAGCTGATGGAGGAGCCTGCGTTGGAGGCTCCGGCGCGCTGCGCTTTGGTGGCCAGCTGGGTGACGTTGAAGTCGTATTCGCCCATTTCGGTTCCGGCGGCAGCAGTTGCCGACCAGGTGCTGGAGGAGTCGGCAATTTTTGCCGAGCGCGTGGAGAAGGTGCCCGCGTCGCCGAGGGCGTCGATGGCATCCTGGAGGTCGGTCAGGTCTCCCTGCAATTCTCCCAGGGTGGTGATTTTGGTCGCGTTGGTTGCTTTCTGCGCGGTCGCTTTTGTCACGGGGGTGGACTCGGCCTGGATGAGTTGATCGACGAGCGTTTGCCAATCCAAGCCCGAAGCCAATCCTGAAAGTTGAATGCCTGCCATAGGGGTAAGGTGGGGAGAATTTTTCTTGTCCCAAGGCTAAGCACAACGCATGCCCGGCCGAGGGGTGGCGCACCCGCCACCGCGGGAAACGAGATTGCAGGCGGGTTTGTTGGTCAAAACCTCGTGATTTGATAACAGGATTTTCAAGATTAAGGAGGATTGACGGGATGGGATGAAGAGGCGTTATTCCGGCGTCTGAGCAAAATCCCGATAATCCTTAGGGCGTGTTCACGAATTCAAAGAGGTATATCCGCAGATTTCGCAGATGGCCGCAGATTTGAAGGCAGGAAATCCTATTTTGTCATTTCGAAAATCTGCGAGAATCTGCGTAATCTGCGGACTCTCCTCGCTCTTTTGAAATTCGTGAATACTAAATAGCACTCGCGGTGGTTTTTTTTCGAGCGGAAAAAAATCGCTAAAGGACTTTCGGGTTTCGCCGAATGATTTTGGTGTCGGGGCGAGAGCGCCTCGATGGGTGAGGTCAGACACCGGATCAAAGTGGCCCGCGGCGATACGGACTCGCAAATTCCAAGAAAGGCAAAATATCATGGCACTTCTCATCAATACCAATAGCGCGGCGACCAATGCCGCGATGAACCTCAATAACAACAACTCGGCTCTTCAGAAGAGCCTGGCCCGGTTGTCGAGCGGTTCCAAGATCGTCAATCCCGCGGATGACGCGGGCGGGTTGGCGGTTTCCATGCGGATGTCGGCGGCGATCAAGCGCACGGATGCGACGAGCACGAATATCGCGAATGCGGTTTCGTTTTTGCAGACGCAGGATGGCGCGCTGTCGACGGCGGGCAAGATTCTGAATCGTATTTCGGAGTTGAAGACGCTTTCCACGGATGTCACGAAGAACACCGGGGATACGGCCAATTACGACAAGGAATACAAGGCTCTGAAGCAGCAGCTTAGCGATCTGACGAGCGGCAAGTTCAACGGGGTGGATCTGTTCGGCGGGACGACCCAATCGGTGGGCATCACGGAGGACGGCGCGCAGAATGCGGTGATCACTCAGTCGGATCTGGCGACGAAGGTGACGACGATCACTTCTTCCACTTCGCTGGATGATTTGGATACCATCGACGATATTTCGCAGGCGATCACGGATGTCGCCGAGATGCGCGCGGAGAACGGCGCGGAGGCGAGTAATCTCGGTTTCGCGACGGATATGCTGGCTGCCAACAAGACGAATCTGGAGGCTGCCAATAGCCGCATTGTGGATGTGGATGTGGCCCAGGAGTCGACGCAGATGGCGAAGAATAATATCCTCGTCCAGGCGAGCGCGGCGATGCTCTCGCAGGCGAACCAGAGTTCGCAGGTGGCTCTGAAACTGCTCCAAGGCTAGTTTCCGAAGCAGCTTTGACGCGGCCCTCCCGAGAGATCGGGAGGGCCTTTTTTTGTGCCCGTGCCGCGGAGCGGTTTGGAATGTTCCGGCGCGGACTTCGGTTCCGCCGTTGCGAATCTGGAGATTCGCCGACAGGGGCGTTCCCAATCTGGAGATTGGGAACGAGGGACAAAAACTGCTCCAAGGCTAGTTTCCGAAGCAGCTTTGACGCGGCCCTCCCGAGAGATCGGGAGGGCCTTTTTTGTGCCCGTGCCGCGGGGCGGTTTGGAATGTTCCGGCGCGGACTTCGATTCCGCCGTTGCGAATCTGGAGATTCGCCGACAGGGGCGTTCCCAATCTGGAGATTGGGAACGAGGGACAAAAACTGCTCCAAGGCTAGTTTTCGAAGCAGCTTTGACGCGGCCCTCCCGAGAGATCGGGAGGGCCTTTTTTGTGCCCGTGCCGCGGGGCGGTTTGGAATGTTCCGGCGCGGACTTCGGTTCCGCCGTTGCGAATCTGGAGATTCGCGGACAGGGGCGTTCCCAATCTGGAGATTGGGAACGAGGGACAAACGGGCTTTCTACCACCCTTCCTGGGTGAGCTGATTGTTTGCTTTTCTGCGCGCTAAACAGATACCTTTTTCGCGGCTTCGCGCGAGGGGCGTTTTTCGCCGCGGGGCGGACTTATTTTTCGGAAGGCGCTAAAGAAATACGAGACCCTGCCGATTGTACCCCATGCGGAGGTCTTGCGATTTCCGCGGGTGAGGTCAGCCACCGTTTCAAAATGGCCCGTCGCGACCCGGACGTCGCAATCATAACCAAGAAAGGCAGTATTATGTCAGTCGTCATTAATACCAACAGTGCGGCCACCAATGCCGCGATGAACCTCAATAACAGCAATTCCATGCTCCAAAAGAGCCTGGCCCGGCTGTCGAGCGGTTCCAAGATCGTGAACCCGGCCGATGACGCGGGCGGGTTGGCTGTGTCGATGCGGATGTCGGCAGCGATCAAACGCACGGATGCCGCCAACACCAATGTCGCCAATGCAACCTCCTTCCTGCAGACGCAGGATGGCGCTCTTGCGACGGCGGGCAAGGTGCTGGATCGTATCTCGGAGTTGAAGACGCTCTCCATGGACGTCACGAAGACTACGACGGATACGACGAACTATGACAAGGAGTTCAAAGCTCTGAAGGACCAGTTGACGAGTCTCGTCAGCGAGAAGTTCAATGGCGTCGATATGTTCAGCTCGAGCACCGACGGATTGTCTGTGAAGACTTCCGAGGACGGTTCGCAGACTCAGACGATCACGCAGTCCGACCTCTCCGGGAAGACTGCGGGCATCACTGGCGCGGCGGACCTCAAGGCGTTGAGCGTCAATGGCGGCGGTTCCACGGACGTGAGCCAGGTGATCACCGATATCGCGGCGATGCGCGCCCAAAATGGCGCGGAGTCGAGCAATCTCGGCTTTGCCAGCGATATGCTGTCCACCAACAAGACGAACCTGGAAGCCGCCAACAGCCGCATCATTGATGTGGATGTGGCCCAGGAGTCCACCCAGATGGCGAAGAACAACATCCTCGTCCAGGCGGGCGCTTCGATGTTGGCCCAGGCGAATTCCAGTTCGCAGGTCGCCATGAAGTTGCTGCAATAAGCGGCGCGGTTCAGTTCTTACTGAGAAAAGCCCCCTCGGCGCGTTGCCGGGGGGGGCTTTTTTTTGGAATGGCGCTAAAGAAAAAACGATTCCTGCCGATGGTATCCCATGCGGAGGTCTTGCGATTTCCGCGGGTGAGGTCAGCCACCGTTTCAAAATGGCCCGTCGCGACCCGGACGTCGCAATCATAACCAAGAAAGGCAGTATTATGTCAGTCGTCATTAATACCAACAGTGCGGCCACCAATGCCGCGATGAACCTCAATAACAGCAATTCCATGCTCCAAAAGAGCCTGGCCCGGCTGTCGAGCGGTTCCAAGATCGTGAACCCGGCCGATGACGCGGGCGGGTTGGCTGTGTCGATGCGGATGTCGGCAGCGATCAAACGCACGGATGCCGCCAACACCAATGTCGCCAATGCAACCTCCTTCCTGCAGACGCAGGATGGCGCTCTTGCGACGGCGGGCAAGGTGCTGGATCGTATCTCGGAGTTGAAGACGCTCTCCACGGACGTCACGAAGACTACGACGGATACGGCCAACTATGACAAGGAGTTCAAAGCTCTGAAGGATCAGTTGGACAGCCTCGGCAAGGAGAAGTTCAACGGCGTCGATCTGTTCAAGGCGAGCACCAACGACACCGGCCTCTCTGTGAAGACCTCCGAGGATGGCACGCAGAGCCAGTCGGTCAGCCAGGCCGACATGAAGACGGCGGTGTCCTCCATCGCGGCGGCTACGTCGCTCGACGATCTGGATACGGTTACGGACATCTCGCAAGCGATTACCGATGTTGCCGCGATGCGCGCCCAGAATGGCGCCGAAGCGAGCAACCTGGGCTTCGCCAGCGATATGCTCTCCACCAACAAGACGAACCTGGAAGCCGCTAATAGCCGCATCATTGATGTGGACGTGGCCCAGGAATCCACCCAGATGGCGAAAAACAATATCCTCGTCCAGGCGGGCGCTTCGATGTTGGCCCAGGCGAATTCCAGTTCGCAGGTCGCCATGAAATTGCTGCAATAGGCGGCGCGGTTCAGTTCTCACTGAAGGAAGCCCTCCTGGCGCGTTGCCGGGAGGGCTTTTTCTCCCTCTCCAAAAAACTTGGCCCCACATGGTAAAGAACTTGCTATGAGCAGGCGCATGCCGAGGTTTTCCATTTTGCTCCTTCCGATGCTGGCGCTGACCGCCTGGGGGGGAGATGCGCCTTCTTCGGCTCCCGCGCCGCGCAGGGAATTCCGGCAGCGGAAGACGTATCCCTTTATCTTCGAGCCTGTCCCCTATCTTGAAAACGGCGCGCCGGTGCCGATGCAATTCACGGATGCGGGCGCGGAACGGGTCCACCCCGATCCTCCGCGGGTTCCCAAACCAACGCCCAAGCCGACTCCTGTGCCGACTCCGACGCCAACGCCAAAGCTGAAGACCAAGCCTTCGCCAACGCCGGAGCCCAGCGCCAGCCCGTCCGTGGAGCAGCCGACGCCGGAGCCTTCTCCCGCCTTGCCCGCCGCTTCCCCGGAGCCCGCGTATCCCGCGCCTGATAACGCGCAGCCGGTGCCGCGCCAGGATGCGCTCGACATGACGAAATATCCCGCGGAAGTCGTGGATATTTTTAAGAATCCCTACAACGTCCCGAAGTCGCGTAAGAATTTCTTTGATCCGGTGTTTGAACCGGCGCAGCCGCCGCAGGCTCCGGCCCAGCCGTCCCAGTCTCCCGCCAGCAGGGCATCCTTCCGGCAGGAATAGCACGCGCGAACAGGCATGAAGCGTATTTTTCTTTTTCTCCTGCTGGCGAGCTTCGCCGCGTTTGCCCAACAACCGGGGGCGTCGCCTTCCCCGTTCCCCGAGCCCGATCGCCAGCAGGCGGCGCGCAATTCGATCGCCGGTTATCTTCGGCTGGCTCAAAATGCCGTCCAGAACAACAATCTCTCGGTGGCGGAGGCGTTCTTTGAACGGATGCTGAATGTTCCGGCTCCCGATATCGACAAACGCGCGGGGTTGCTCGCGATGGCCCGCGCGTATGAGGAGGCCAAGGTTTACGCCAAGGCCATCGCGGTTTATGAAAAGTTCAACCATCTCTTTCCCCGGGATGCGGAGGCCCCGGATATTCTTCTGAAGCTCGGCAGGCTCTACCGGGAGGCCGGGGCTCATCAGCTCGCGCTGGATCGGTTTTACAATGTTCTGAATTCGGTGCTGAAGATCAACGGTAATGAGCTTCCCGTCTATAAGGCCGCGACGCTTACGGCACAGTTTGAAATCGCCGAAACCTATTTCGATGTCGGCGATTACAAGCAGGCGAACAAGTTTTTCAATCTGATCTCGCTATTGGATCTGACGCCGGAAGACCGCGACCGCGCGACCTTCCGGGCGCTCTATTGTCTCTTTCTGCTGAATCAATACACGGAGACGATCGCTGCGGCGAAGGGCTTCCTGGAGCAATATCCCGACAGCCCCAATCTGCCTGAGACGCGCTACATTATCGCGATGTCGCTGAAGGCCGCCAACCGTCCGCAGGAGGCGCTGACTTATACGCTCGATTTGCTTCGCGGTGAGAAAGCCAAGGCGGGCAAGGACCCGGCGGCCTGGATTACTTGGAAATGCAAGACCGGCAACCAGATCGCCAATGATTTTTACCAGCAGGGGGATTTCCTCAAGGCGCTGACGATTTACCAGTCGCTGGCGACTTTGAATGAAGCGCCCGATTGGCAATGGCCCGTGATTTACCAGATGGGCATCTGTTTTGAGCGCCTGCGGCTTTCAACCCGCGCTTTGGAGGCTTATCAATTTATTGTCGAGGATCACAAAAAGGTGAAGGATCCCGCCAGTCTCCCCTCCACGGCGGCCGCCTTTAGTGACATGGCGCGCTGGCGGATGGATTCCCTGAAATGGCAGCAGAAGACGGAGGCGCAGTTGACTTCGCTGCTCGGTCCGCCGGAGCTGGCTGATGATCTGATTCCCTCTCTGCCGGTAAAGGGCGGGCAAACGGCGGCCACGGGTAAATCGGCTTCCGCCGGCGAAACGCCCCAGGCACCCGCACCTGTGGCGACGCCTGCGCCTACGCCGGTTCCCTCGCCTGCTGCGGCTCCTTCGGCAACGCCTGTCCCCTCGCCTACTGCGGCTCCCTCGCCGACGCCGGTTCCTTCGCCTGCTGCGACTCCTTCGCCGACGCCGGTTCCTTCGCCTGCTGCGACTCCTTCGCCGACGCCGGTTCCTTCGCCTACTGCGACTCCTTCAGTAACGCCTGTTCCCACGGCGGCACCGGGCGTTTCGCCGGGGCCCTCTGCTGCGGCCACCCCCCGCCGGAAAGCGACTCCCAAACCCACCGCGCCGCAACCAAGCGCAACGCCCACGCCACAGCCCACTCCCAAGAAGCCGTGGTTGTTGCGGCTATTCTAGCCCAGCATCCCCCTCGCCTCCTCCTATGGAAAACATTCTGAACGCCCATCTCTCTCTTTGCGAACGCGTGTATGATTTGATTTTACAGGAGAATCAGATTCTCAAGGAGACAGGGAAGGCGCCCTCTGAGGAGGTTCTCGATAGAAAACGCGGGCTGCTCGCCGAGTTGGAGGGCTCTCTCGAAAGATTGCGCGCGGCAAACGCGGCTCCCTCGCCCCGCACGCAAAGTCAACGCATGCTTATCGACAGGACGCAGCAGGTGGTCATGAAAACGTTGCTGCTGGACCGCGAGAATGAACAGTTGCTCCTCAAGGGCGCGTTGACGAGCAAGCGTCCGCCCGCATCTCCCAAGCCTTCTCTGAATCGCCTTCAGCGCATTTACGGAGGATATTATTCCGTTTGATCTTGTCATACCTCCCCAAAGGGGATTCCGGCCCCGGATTCGGGCACGGGAAACACCATCCTGAAGGGGCCCTTTCTCTCTGTGCACCAGCGCTTTCCTCATGGCTTGCTCCGCATTTTCTTTACGGCTCTTTAGGGGGTTTTTTCTCAAAAAATCAATTCTGACTCTCAAGATACGCCCGTATAAACGCGTATTGCCTTTTCGCAAACCATTGCCTATAACGTCCGCCTCGTCTGAGTAAACTGCTTGCCTTCTCTTTGTAACCCCCTCTTTTTCCGTACGTTCCACCTGCTATCAGTCTAATAGCGTATTCGGTCCATTTTTGGGTCTCAAAACCGCAGCACGAACCATGCCATTCGATCGCATTTTAATCGTCGACGATCATCTCATCATTCGGAAGACCATGGCGGATGCTCTTCGGGCGAAGCGCCATTCCGTCGTTACGGTGGAGACGATTGCCGATGCCGAAAAGGCGATACAGCGTAATAATATCGACGTTGTATTCCTGGATGTGCGTCTGACGGACGGCAACGGAGTGGATCTCCTGGAACGGCTTTCCAATATGCCGGATCGCCCCCTCGTTATTATGATGAGCGGGCACGCGAACATCGAAACGGCGGTGGAGTGCATGCGCCTGGGGGCGTTCGATTTTCTGGTCAAACCGTTCGATATCGAACAGGTGGAGGCCGTTTTCAAGAAGGCGCAGTTGTTGTCCCGGATGATGAAGGTGAACCGAAGCCTCAGCACGGATGTCGTGAAGAGCTTCCACTTTCTGGGCGACAGCCCGGTGATGATCGCGCTGAAGCAGCTGATCCACAAGGTGGCTCCCACGGAGGCCACCGTTTTGATTTCCGGGGAAAACGGCACCGGCAAGGAGTTGGTGGCCAATGATATTTACAATCTCAGTTCGCGTTCGGACGGGCCTTTCATCAAGATCAACTGCGCGGCGGTTTCGGACACGCTGATGGAGAGCGAGTTCTTTGGCCACGAGAAGGGGGCCTATACGGGCGCGACGGAACGCCGGGAGGGGCGCTTTGAGCTGGCGAACGGCGGGACGCTCCTTCTGGATGAGATCAGCGAGATTCCGCCCCGGCTCCAGGCCAAGCTGCTGCGGGTGTTGCAGGAGGGGGAGTTCGAGCGGGTAGGGAGTTGCAAGACGATCAAGGTGAATGTCCGCGTGCTGGCGACGACGAACCGGGACATGAAAAAGGCGGTGGCCAGCGGCGACTTCCGCGAGGATCTGTACTACCGGTTGAATGTTTTTCCGCTTCACATCCCCCCGCTGCGGGAGCGCACGGAGGATATCCCGCTGCTGGCGGAGACTTTCTTGAGCCGCGCCTGCAAGCGGTATGGCCACAAGATTCCGGGGTTCGCTCCCGAGACACTGGAGGCGATGATGCGGCATCCCTGGAGCGGGAATGTTCGCGAGCTTCAGAACTGCGTTGAACGCGCCGTTATTCTTTCTCCGGGGAATAGTTTTATCGAGCCGGATGCGCTCGGATTGGTGCCGGCGGATCCGATCGCCCGCCCCGCGGCGGCGGTTGCTCCGGCGGCGGTTTCCGAGCCCGCGGCTCCCGCTAAAAGAAGCGCGGAGGAAGACAGGGCGGCGCTTCCTTCTCTGGATGAGTTGGAGAAACGCCACATTTTGCATGCGCTGACGCTGACGAACGGTAATCGCACGCATGCCGCTGAGTTGCTTAAAATCAGTATTCGCACGCTCCGCAATAAGCTCAATGAGTACAAGCTCGGCGAGTCTGCGGCGGCTTAGGTGGTGTTCACGAATTGGCAGGAAGGGAAATTACAGGCAAGCGTGTCGGTTAGGACCTCGTGAATTGATAACAGGATTAACAAGATTAAGGAGGATTTACGGGATAAGATGAAGGGGCGTTGTTGCGGCATCTGAGCAAAATCCCGTTCATCTTTAGAAATCCTGCCAATCCTGTTTAAAATTTCCAACGTTTCTCTTTTCTTCCGGTTTGAATGCGTGAACAGGCCCTGGGGCGGCTTTTGCTTTCGTTGGTTGCCCGCTTTGGAGGCTGGAGCCTCCGGGACATCGGCGTTACCAAGCTGGAGCTTGGTAACGAGAGGTTTTGCGCCGGGCGCTCGCCGCTGGCTGCTTGTGGCGAAGTGCAACTTCGCCGGATCCTTGCGTTCCCAGGTGCTTGGGAACGAGGGGGCAAAGCTCAATGGTTACAAGCTCGGCGAGTCTGCCGCGGCTTAGGGCGGCTTTTTGCTTTCGTTGGTTGCCCGCTTTGGAGGCTGGAGCCTCCGGGACTTGGGCGTTACCAAGCTGGAGCTTGGTAACGAGAGGTTTTGCGCGGGGCGCTCGCCGAGGGGGCCATGGAGCTTGTTTACGAGGGGGCCTCGCTCCGCTCTTTATTTTTTCGCTTCCGCGTATTCTTGCCACATCCGCCGGTATGCTTCGTCCATGGCCGTGGCAAGGGCGGCGGCGTCCATGAGGGGCGAGGCTAGCATGCGCGTGCGCAGGCCTTCCCGGAGCGCTCCGCGCCGCTCTTCGTCGGCGGCCAGGCCCGCCGCGATGGCGAGGTAGTCTTCTTCGTTCGCGGCGATGAGTTCGGGCAGTCCCACGGCGTTGAGGAGGCTGACGCCGACCCGCGAGACGTGGGCCGATCCGGCGAGGGTGACTACGGGCGCGCCCATCCAGAGGGCTTCGCAGGTGGTGGTGGTTCCGTGGTAGGGGAAGCTGTCGAGGGCGATGTCGACCCGCTGGTAGCCGCCGAGGTGCGCGGCCTGGGTGACTTCGAAGCCTGATATTTCCAGCCGCGTGGCTTCGATGCCGCGTTCGGTGAAGTAGGCGGTCATGTCTTGCGCGACTTTGGGGTCGCGCAGGGTTTTGGCTTTCAGTTTCAGGTGGGAGCCGGGGACGCGCTGGAGCAGGCGGATCCAGAGGTCGAGCAGCGGGGGGTTGAGTTTGGCGAGTTGGTTGAAGCAGCCGAAGGTGATGTGGCCAGCTTGCGCGGAGGGCCGCAGGCCGAGGGGCGGGGCGTCTTCCGGGGTCTGGAAGCACCAGGCGCAGCGGGGCAGGCGCACGAGGCGCTCGGTGTGCAGGTGTTCGGTGGCGCCGGGGGGATCGGCGAAGGGGTCGGTGATGCGGTAGTCGATGGCAGGGAGCCCGGTGGTGGCGGGGTAGCCGAGGTAGCTTGCCTGGATGGGGGCGGGCTTGTGGGCGAACATTTCGAGGCGGTTCCAGGCGGTGTGGCCGCTGAGGTCGACGAGGATGTCGATCTGGTCGTTCTCGATTTGCCGGGCGAGGGCGCGGTCGTCGAGTTCGGCGGTGTCGCGCCAGCGGTCTACGAGGGGCTTGAGCCGGGCGGTGACGGCGTCGGGCCGCCGGACGTCGGCGTAGGCGGTGACGGCGATGCGCTCGCGGTTGTGCCGGGCGAGGAGGGCTTCGATGAAGACGGCGACGGGGTGCTGGCAGAGGTCGGCGGAGACGTAGCCGACGCGCAGTTTCCGCTCGGGATCGCGGTTGCGCCCCGGCCAGTTGGACCGGGCGGAGATTTTCCGGGCGGTCCGGTCTCCCCAGCGGCGGTGCCATTCGTAGTTTTCCCGATGATCGCGTCCCGCTACGTAGTTCAGGCAGAGGAGGAAGTTGTCGTGGACGGCGGGGAGGCTGGGGTTGAGCTCCAGTGCGCGGCTGTAGGCAGCAAGGGCTTCGGCGGCCCGCCCGCTGTCCTTGAGGAGTTTGCCGAGGTTGTTGTGGGCGCTGGGAAGGGAGGAGTTCCTGGCGATGAGCAGTTGCACACATTCGAGCGCTTCGCTGGTCATGCCCATGTCGGTGCAGACGGCGCCCAGGTTGTTGAGGGCGGAGGTCATGCCGGGGTTGAGCTGGAGGGCGCGGTGGAAGCTCTCGGCGGCGTCGAAGACTTCTCCTTTTTCTTTGAGGAGGATGCCCCGGTTGTTGTGGAGTTCGGGGGTGTCGCCGCCGAGTTCGATGGCTTTGTCGAAATGGAGGAGGGCTTCTTCGGCGTGTTCGCGCATCTGGAGGGCCCGGCCGAGCTGGTAGTGGTAGCCGGGGTCGGCGCTGTTGCAGCGGAGGGCTTCGCGCAGGACGGGTTCGGCTTTCGCGAATTCCTGGAGGCCGATGAGGAGTTTGCCCCAGCGGTGCCAGACTTCGCCGACGCGGGGGTTGCCCTGGGTGGCTTTTTCGTAACACGCGAGGGCGTCGGTGTAGCGGCCGCTTTCTTCGCATACGACGCCGAGGTGGTAGCGGGCTTCGACGGAGCCGGGGGCGGCGGCGCAGGCTTTTTTGAGGCTGGGGATGGCTTCTTTGAAGCGTTTTTCGGCGGCGAGAGTCAGGCCTTGTTGCAGGAGGGCGTCGCCGTTGTGGGGCTGGAGTTTGAGGGCTTTGGCGAGGAGGCGCAGGGCTTCGGCGGTGTCGCCCGCGCCGCGCAGGCAGGCCGCGAGGGTGACGAGGGCTTCGGGGAAGCCGGGCCGCAATTCCAATGCCCGGCGGCTGGAGGCGATGGCTTTGTCCGCCAGGCCCCGGCTGTTGCAGGCTTCGGCGAGGTTGTTCCAGAAGACGGGGTTCTGCGGCGCGAGGGCGAGGGCTTGTTCGATGAATTCGACGGCGCTTTCGCTGTTGCCGCATTGGTGGGCGAGGACGCCGAGGAGGTGCCAGGCGTCGGGGTTCCGCGGGTTGGCGAGGGGGATTTGGGGGTAGCTTTCCTGGGCTTGCGCGGGGTGGCCCCCGGTGTGTGGGCGCAGGGGGGCTTGGAGGGGGTCTTCGCTCGCGGCGGGGGATGGGGGGGCTTCGGCGCTTTGCGGGGGCTGGGCGGGGGCGGGTGGGCGCTTGAGGACGAGGGTTTCGAGCAGGGCGCCGAGTTTCTCGCCGTAGCGCGCGCAGTCGAGGAAGCCGGGGCGGCCCGCCATGGCGGTGCGGATTTCGCCGCTGAGGCGGCGGCGTAAGGCGGGGTCTTGCGCGAGGCGCACGGCGAGGCGGATGTAGGCGTCTTCGCTGCCGCTGATGAGGTCTGTGATGCCGAGGTCGCGCAGGAGGGAGGAGGCGAGCCGGGCGCGGTGGGTTTCGGCTTCCCAGACGACGGGCGGGATGGCGAGGGCCAGGGGGTCGATGAGGGAGACGCTGCCGGTGAAGGGGAAGGTGTCGAGGTAGATGTCTCCCAGTTTGAGGAGTTCCATGACTTCGGCGCGGTTGGGCAGGCTCGGGGAGAGGACGAAGCGGCCCGGGGCCAGGCCGTGGCGGGCGAAGACGGCGGTGAGGCTGCGCTCGAATTGTTTGACGGGGAAGCCGCTGGACCAGTTGGGGTTGAAGGGGATGAGCAGGAGGAGGGAGCCGGGGACGGCCGCGATGATGCGGGCCCAGGTTTCCTGCATCTCGGGGATGATTTTGTAACACGTCGCGGCGCTGACGAAGACGACGGTGCCGGGATTGATTCCCATTTCCCGGCGCTCGAAGCGCATGCGGGCGGCGGGGGGAGCGAGGGCGAAGTCGAGGCAGTTGGGCACGCCTTCGAGGGCGAGCATTTTCTCGGTGTGGTGTTCCTGGGCTTCGCGGCCGATGGCGTGGGTGCCGGTGAGGTAGCCGTCGATGTGGCGCAGGCCGCTGGTCAGCGGCGAGTTGTAGTTGAGGATCTGGAGGGGGGCGAGCCGGTGCTGGGCCAGGAGCAGGACTTGGTTGGTGACGGCGGTGATGTTGGTGCCGATGATGAGGACGTCGAGGGCGGCCTGCCGGAGGGTGCGGACTTGTTCGGCCAGGCCGCGCGGCAGTTCGACGAGGGTGCTGGCGTGCGCCCGGCAATGGGCGGTGAGCGGGGTTTCGTTGAGCTGGATGACGAAGAGGCAGACTTCGAAGCGGGCCGGGTCGAGATAGAGCGCGGGGAGCGTGGTGTAGGTTTCGACGCGGGGGTTGAGGTCGGCGTTGAGGAAGCCGACTTTGATCCGGGTGCGGTTGGCGGGCCGGGGGGGGAGCTTGGCGTTGAGCTTGGCTCCGTTTTTCTCCAGGACGTAGTCCGCGATCCGCGCGCGCAGGATCATGAGTTCCTTGACGTTGACGGAGGTGAAGTAGAGCTGGATGACGCTGGTGCGCTCCATGCAGGTGAGCGCCGCTTTGGCGGTGAGCGCGGCTCCCGGCGCGGTGCGGGTGCGGCGCTCGATGGAGCGGAGGCATTCGAGCAGGTGGCGGTAGTACTGGTCGGCTTCGCCCGGGTTCATGAAGCCTTGCGGGGCGTGGAGGAGGTGGAGGAGGTAGTCTTCGAGGAACCACGCGGGGATGCGCTCCAGTTCCAGGGGGACGGGCTGGTGGTGGGCGAGGCGGTAGAGGAGGAAGGCGAGCAGTTCGCGGAGGTCGAAGCTGCCGCCGCCGAATCCGCTGGCGAGTTGCCGGACCCGCTCCTGCTCTTCCGGGGAGAGCGGCTCGTTCTGGAATGCGCTCTGGAGGAGGAGGCGGTAGATGGCGCCGAAGTTGCCTTGGAAGAGGGCTTGGAGCCCGGCGGGATCGGCGTGGAGGAGGAAGTCGCCGAGCCCTTGCCGCAGGGCGCGGAGGGGGGCGGCGGCCGCGTCCGACGGGTTCTGGCGGTAGGCGGCTACGAGGGTTTCGATGTTGCGGGTTTCGTCCGCTTCGAAGAAGTCGCCGCCGGGGGTGGCCGGGCCGCTTGCTTGCGGGGCGTGGAGTTGCACCATGATTTGTTCGGCCAACTGGACGCTTTCGGGCGAGGGATCGAGTTTGAGCGCTTCGTCTATGTGGGAAATCGCGGCTTCGTGGTTGTTCTCCCGGACCAGGAGCGCGGCGTCCCGGTAGGCGTTGCGTGCGTAGTGCTGTTTGCCGAGCCGCATCAATTCCGCGCGCTGCGCGGCGGGGAGGTAGGCGTTGAAGAGTTCGATGGCTCGCCCGCAATCGGCGGTCATGGCGGCGGTTTGGCGCAGGGAGGTGGTTCCCGAGCCGTCGTGCACGCGGTAGCAGGCGAGGATCTCCGGGTGGTAGAGGACGGGGTAGCGCGCGGCGATGCGCATCCACATTTCCCAGTCCATGCAGGAGCCCGCGGCGCTCCAAAAGCCGCCGAGTTTTTCGTAGACGGAGCGCCGCACGACGATTGCCGGGGGCTGGATGCGCTGCATGACGGCGAGGCGCTGGGGCCAGTTTTGCAGGATGCCGGGAGTGGGCTGCTCCAGCTCGGAGACGAGGAAGGGGTCGCCGTTTTCCCGGATGTGGCCGTGGCGGCAAAAGGCGGCTCCGATGCCGGTGTTTGCTTCGATCGCGGCCCGCATTGCGGCATAAAAGCCGGGCATGACGATGTCGTCGGCGTGCAGCAGGTGGACCCATTCGCCCCGGGCGCGGCCGATGCAACTGTTCCAGTTGCGGCGCTGGCCAAGGTTCCCAGGCTGCCGGTGGACGGTAACGCGGCCGCCCGCGATGGAGCGGACGAGTTCGGCGATGTCTGCCGTGGTGGAGGCGTCATCGACGACTTCGATCTGCATGGCGCTTTCGCCAATCCCGGCGGCGAGCACGCCTTTGAGGGTTTGCGCGAGGTAGGCGGGATCGGGGTTGTAGGCCGGGATCATGACCGACCAGAAGGGGCGCGGGGCTTCTCCCGGCACGGGGCCGACGGGGGGCGGGGCGGTTTCCCGGAGGTCCGATTGGCCCGCGATTTTTGGATGGGGCGCGGTGGTCTGTTGCGGCGCGCCTGGTGCCGCTTCTGCGTCGATGGAGTTCATGCAAACCTGGCCCGAATCCGGCCGGTTTCAAAGGGGAGGCGCTAGAGGAGCTTCAGCCCGGATTCCCGCATCAGGTTCGCTTGCGAGCCCAGGACGAGGGCGGGCAGGGCGAGGATGACGTTTTTGAGATAACCGGTCTCCGCTTCGGCGTGGGTGCTATTGGATATGATGTTCGCGGCGAAGGAGGCATCGCCGGTTTCTTGCGTTGCGCGGTCCGAGAATTCCACGCGCTCCACGGGATCGGCGGAGCCGGAGGATGACGCGGCGGTTTTGCCCGGTGCTCTGTACCCGCCTTTGATGCCGCTCGCGATGACGGCGGCGCTGATGTTTGCGCTGATGTTCATACGGTGTTCCTTGGCGGGACGAGCGGAAGGCTTAATTTCGGAATTTCACCATCGGGCTTGCGGGCCGCTGCGATGTTGCTCTCTTTGATTTGTTTGTAGATTTCGTTGCGGTAGATGCCGAGGTCGCGCGGGGCGCGGATGGCGAGTTTGACGAAGTCCGCGTCGATCCGGTTGACCCGTATCTCGATTTCGTCGCCGATCATGACGCCTTCGCCTGCTTTGCGGGTTATGACTAGCATCGCTTAGGCTGTGGCTACGGTTGCGCGCTCGTCGATGAGCACGTGGCGGACGGAGTATTTGGCCGATCTGCCGATGATGACTTGTTTGCCGGTGAGGGTCCGCCGGTTGAGGATGACGGGGCCGGCAAGGTTGACGGTGACGTGGAGGGGGCTGGCGGTGTGGATGGTGACGAGGTTGAGCACCAGGGCTTCTGCGGCGCTATGGATTTGCAATGCGTCGGCGTCTTCTTCGTTCAGCTCGATCTCGTAGCCGGGGATGACGCCTTGCGGTTCCATGGCCACGAAGCTGATCGCTTCGCCGCCGACGGAGCGCATGGAGAGGAACGGCCAACTGCCCTCGATATGAAAGAGGTCAAACCGCTGCAGGTCGGCAAGCCCGATCAACCCAAAGGGAAGGTGGATCTGGCATTGGGAAATGCTGGCTGCGGTTTCCGTGGCAAGTTTCATAGGGCTCGCATGCATAGCTAATAGCATGCCAAGCCGTGCGTCGAGATTCTTTCTCGCGGGGCTACTTCAGGTAGTCGAGGAGGGAGGTTTGCAGGATTTGCGCGCCGCTCTGCAAGGCGGCCTGGTAGGCGGTTTGCGTCTGGGTCAGCTTGACGACGGTGGGGGCGAGATCGACGTCTGTTTCCTGCGACGTGAGGCTTTGGAGGCTGGCAAATCTTGCCTGGTTCTGGGTGTCGTTGGATTCCAGCCGGGTCTGGACCGCGCCGATGCCGCTGATGGTGGATAGCAGGTTGTCTTCGGAGGTTTGCAGCCGGGTGTTGACTTGCGTGAGCGCGGTGTTGTCGCCCGATGTGAGCGCGTCGCGCAGGGAGACGAGATTGTTGATGAAGTCGGCGAATTGTTTGTTGGTCGCCTCGTCGGTGTAGGGGGATACGGAGGCTCCTTCGCCGATGTCGAAGGGGAGGGCGCTCGCGCCGCCCTGGTAGGAGACGCTGGTGATGTTCTCGCCGGAGGCGTCCGGCGGATCGGAGACGAAGGGCTGGGTGTCGGTTTTGGTTCCGGCGAAGAGGTAGTTGCCGTTGTATTGCGAGTTGCCGATTTGCAGCGCCTGTTCGATCATTTGGTCGGTTTCCGCGGCGTAGGCTTGCCGGGAGTCGCCGCTGGTCAGGCCTCCGCCCAGGGCGCAGAGTTCTCCCGCGCGGTCGGAGATTTTCTTGAGTTCGCTGACGGCGGAGTAGGTGACGCTGCTGACGGAGGTGGCGGCGGCGTTGTTGCGCGCGTATTGCTGGATCTGCTTTACCTCCGCCTGGAGATTCAGGACGCGCCCCATCGCGGCGGGGTCGTCGCTCAGGTCGGTGATGCGCAGGCCCGTGGATACTTGATTTTGCAGTTGGGCCTGCCGCTGCCCCAGGCGCTGAAGTTGCAAGGTCAATGCTTCGGAGAATGCGCTGGAGGTTACTCGCATGGTGGGGGGTTATATGGGCTGTGACCGGCTATTTCAAGCCGGATCGCCTCGGGCGGGGTGTTTCACACTATTTAATAAGGCCGTTAACAACGACGTCGAGGAGGTTGTCGATGACGGTGAGTACTCGCGCGGATGCCTGGTAGCCGCGCTGGTATTTCATCAGGTCGGTGAGTTCTTCGTCCTGGGAGACGCCGCTGACGGAGTCCCGCTGGGTGCCGATGAGGCTTTGGACGGTTAGCTGGTCGGTGAGTTTCGAGTCGACGCTGGCGACGGACTGCCCGAAGCCGCTGGCGGCTTTGGTGTAGAAGCCGCTGATGGTTCCGGTGATGTGGTCGCCGCCGGTGGTGGAGAATTGCCGGGTGGCGACGGCGGCGACGGCGCGGGCGAGGTCGCTGCCGCCGGCGTCGCCGTTGGAGGCTGTTTGGAGGCTGGTGTAGGAGAGGGTGGGATCGAGGGCGATCAAGCCGGTGGCGGGCGCGGCGGCGAAGAAGTTGTTGCCGGTTCCGTCGGGGTTGTAGGCTTTGTTGACGGAGTCCGTGAGCTGGTTCGCCACGGCCTGGAGGTTCTCGCGGAGTTGCGCGATGGCGCCGTCGCGCACTTGGATGTTGCCTTCCAGTGAGCCGCCCTGGAGGGAGAGTTGCTTGGGGGGAGCGCCGCCGGTGAAGGTGCCTGCCGCGTCGTCCGCGCTCACGCCGCCGAGGACGTTGGTTTTGCTGACGAGCGGGATGTCGCTCCCGTCGGCGCCTTTGGCGGTGATTTCCATTTGCCCGTGGCTGTCGGGGATTTCCCGCGCGGTGAAGTCCATGTATTGCGCGAGTTCCTCCAGCTTGGACTGCCGCTCGTCGCGCAGGTCGACGGCGGAACCGGGGGCGTTCAGTTCGTATTTCTGGATTTCGCCGTTGAGGGAGGCGACTTGCTTGAGGATGTCGTTGACGGTGCCGAGGTCGTTGGCGTTTTGGGCGCTGATGTCTTGTTGCAGGGAGGCCAGGCGGCTGTCGCTGACGTTGATTTTGTTGGCGAGCAGGTCGGCTTTTTCGACGAGCACTTGTTTCGCGCCGGTGTCGGAGGGGGTGGCGGAGACGTCTTCGACGGCGCTGAAGAAGCCGCTGATGGCGGCGCTGATGCCGCTGGTGGCGGAGCCGGTGTCGCTGATGGTGGTGGAGCTGGTGGTGCTGTCGATTTGTTCGCCAAGGTCGGCCTGCGCTTTGAGGAGGTTCTCGTCTTGCGTTTGGAGGAAGCCGGTTTGCGCGATTTCGCGGGTCATTTGCGCGTCGAGGAATTGGTCGCGGATTTGCTGGATGCCCACGGCCTGCGTTCCCATGCTTTGCGCGCCGACGGAGGTCTGGACGGTGCCGAGGCTGCCGATGACGAGGCGCTGCCGCGCGTAGCCCGGGGTGTTGGCGTTGGCGAGGTTTTTCCCGGCGAGTTGTACGCCTTCGCTTTGTGTTGCGAGGGACTTGGCTGCGCTGTCTAGGGCGCCGATCAATCCAGACATAGGCGGTGTTTAGCTGTTGGCGATGGGGCGGCCCCCGGGGGCCGTGACCGCGAGGTTGGCGCGCCCGGTGGTGGAGTAGGTTTGGAGGATGCTCCCGGGGTTGAGGCGCTGAAGGATTTGCTGCGATACGTCGATGGAGCGCGATAGCAGCATTTGGTTTTGGCGGGCCCGGCGCTTGGTGCGGAAGACGAGGGCGTTGATTTCGTCGATCAGCGCGGAGAGCAGGAGGCGAACCGGTTCGGTGTAGTTTATGAGAAGCTCGCGAAGGGGGGTGTCTGCCGGATGGCCGCACTCGGCGGCGGCTTTCCGCACCCATTCCTCGCGCTCGCGGTAGCAGCCGTCGATGACTTCGGTTTGTCTTTCCAGCAACTCGGTGATGGCCAGGACCAGGTCGGGGTCCCGGCCCAGGATCGCTTCCTGTTGTTGGCCAAAGAGGTTGAGCAATTCGCCGTACTCTTGCACTTCGTGGCGAAGGGCGTCCGCTAGTGTTTCCCAGTCTGTTATCATTGGGTAAGCTGTGCTTGCAAAATGTGGCTGATCCCCATGCCGCCGCCTTTGGTGATGGTGTCGGCGAGGGAGTCGGTGAGAAGGTAGCCGTAGACTTTTCCCGCGGGGCCGCCATCCAGCAGGGGCTTCATGGATTCGCCCAGGAATTGACGCACGAGGATGGCTTCGAATTGCCGGGCGGCTTCGGCGGTTTTTTCGGGTTCGGCGGATGCCGCGCCGTTTTGCGCCGGGGCGGCGGCGTCCATCGCGGGCGTTGCCGCGCGGAGGGCGTTGGCGGTTGCTGCGGTGATGGGGTCCATGTCAGTTCAAAACAAGGTCCGCATGGAGCGCGCCCGCCCGTTTCATGGTCTGGAAGATGGCCATCATGTCGCGGGTGGAGAGGCCGAGGGCGTTGAGCGCGGCGGCGACTTCCTGGATGGTCGGCAGGTCGTCGACGACTTTGAAGCTGCCTTGCTTTTCGTTGACTTGCACGTCGGTGGTTTGCGTGGCGACGGTCTGGCCCGCGCTGAAGGCGTTGGGCTGGCTGACGGCGGGTGTGGAGGCGATGTTGATGGTGAGGGAGCCGTGGCTGACGGCTACGGTGGAGATGCGCACGTTGGCGGTGGCGATGATGGTGCCGGTCCGCTCGTTGATGACGACGCGCGCGACGTTGTCGGGGACGGCTTCGATCGCGCCGAGGGAGGCGATGAAGTTGACTTCGTAGCCGGCGTATTGCGCGGGGATGCTGGCGTTGACGGTGGAGGCGTCTTTGGCGACGGCGGTTTTGGGGAAGACGTTGTTGATGGCTTCCGCGATGCGCGCGGCGGAGGCGTAGTCCGGGTTTAGCAGCAGGAGGGAGACGCTGTTGTTGTTGACGATGGTGGTGGCGATTTCGCGTTCGACGAGCGCGCCGCTGCTGATGATGCCGACGGTGGGGTGGTTTTTCTGGACGCTCGCGCCGCCCGCGCCGCCGTTCCCCGCGGAGAATCCGCCGATGGCGACGGGGCCTTGGGCGACGGCGTAGACGGCGTCGTCCGCGCCGAGCAGCGGGGTTTGCAGGAGGACGCCGCCCTGGATGGTGGTGGCGTCTCCGATGGCGGAGACGGTGACGTCGATGCGGCTGCCGGGTTTGGCGAAGGCGGGGATGTCGGCCGTGACCATGACGGCGGCGACGTTGGTGGATTTGAGCGCGCTGGCGGGAACGTTGACGCCGAAGCGTTTGAGGGCGTTGGCGATGCTCTGGACGGTGAAGTTGAGCTGGCTGTCGCCTTTGTTGGCGAGCCCGACGACGATGCCGTAGCCGACGAGCTGGTTCTCGCGCCCGCCTTCGACGAGGACCATGTCTTTGATCCGCGTGGCGTGGCTTTGCGCGGCGAACATCAGGAAGACGGCGAGGGCCGCCGCCCACGCGGGCCAGGGCCTCCGGCGGTTGTTTGCTGTCACGACTCGCGGCAGGGTGTGCATCCTCAGAAGGGGTTGATTTTGTCGTTGAACTTCAGCAGCCAGCCTTTTTTCTGGGCGTCGGTGAGGGTGCCTTCGCTGACGATTTCGACGTGGGCGTTGGCGACGTTGCCGGAGGCGACGGTGTTGTCGGGCTGGATGTCGTAGGGCCGGATGGTGCCGTGGAGGGAGGCGAATTGCCGCTCTTTGGAGAAACTGACGTCGCGCAGGCCTTCGATGACGAAGTTGCCGTTGGGCAGGACGTCGATGATCTGGACGGCGACTTTGGCGGTGACGGTCTGGCTGTTCTGGATGCTGCCGCCGCCGGTGTAGGTGTTGGCCCCGGAGACGGGCAGCGTGGGTAGGCTTGGGATGACGATGTTGTTGCTACCGGTGGTTGCGGCGGTCTGGTTTTTGCGGTTGATGAGGGCGTTGGGGATTCCCGTGATGAATTGGTTGAGAACGTTGCTGGCGAGCCCTTCCACGCCGGCCGCGCTGGTTTTGTTGGTCTTGAGGTTGAGGGTGTTGTTGAGGGCGGCGGTTTCGCTGACGACGATGGTGACGATGTCGCCGACTCCCCTCGCCCGCTTGTCGGCGCACATGCCGCGCTCGTCGGTGACGCCGTAGCGCCAGAGGGACCCGGCCTGGAGTGGCCCGGCCGCGAGGCCGAGGAGGATTGCCGCGGCTGACGCCGCCCTAGAAAAGAACATTGACCCGTGTTTCATCGATCACTTGTGCGTTGAATTCTCTTTTGCTGTCGAGGTTGCGCATGCGAATGAGCGCTTTGGCGGCGCCGTTTTCCAGGGCTTGCGCTTTCATGCTGATGGCGAGGGCTCCCCGCTTG
>JAQTMF010000016.1:0-5482 GCA_028714515.1 Chthoniobacteraceae bacterium
CAAGGCCGCCCAGGCCAAGAGCGATTTCCTGGCCAGCATGAGCCACGAGTTGCGCACGCCCATGAGCGGCGTGATCGGCGTGGCGGGCCTGCTGCTCGACACGCCCCTCGACGAGCAGCAGCGCGGATATGTGGAAACCGTCCGGGGGAGCGCGGAATCGCTGGTTTCCCTGGTCAACGACATCCTCGACTTCTCCAAAATGGAAGCCCACCGGCTGACGCTGGAGTGCATCGACATGGACCTGCGCGAGGTGATCGAAAGCGTGCTCAAGCTGATGGGGGGCATCGCCAATGAGAAGGGGATCCATCTCGCGGGCATCGTCCCCGCCAAAGCGCCCACGCGGCTGCGGGGGGACCCCAACCGTTTGCGCCAGGTGTTGACGAACCTCGTCGGCAACGCCCTCAAGTTTACCCCCCAGGGGGCCGTTGCGGTGCGGGTGGCTCCTTTGAGCGAAACCGCCACGGAGACCACGCTCTGCCTGGAGGTGCAGGATACCGGCATCGGCATCTCTCCGGAGGCCCAGCGGCGGCTCTTCCAGCCCTTCAGCCAGGCGGAGGAATCCACCGCCCGCTGCTACGGCGGCACCGGGCTGGGGCTGGCCATCTGCCGGGAACTGGTGGAATTGATGGGCGGGCACATCGGTATGGAAAGCGCCGAGGGGAAGGGGACGACGTTCCGCTTTACCGTTTCGCTGGCAAAACAGCCCACGGCCGCGAAAGGGCCGGAGCTTTCTCCCAAGTGGCGCGGGCTGGTGGTGGCGGAGAACGCGCTGGTGCGCTCTCTGATCGAGCAAGAGCTGCGTTCCTTTGGGCTGCGCAGCGGCGGGGCCCCGGATGCCGCGGCGGCGCTGGCGCTTCTGCGCGAACCGGGCGACGCGCCGTTCGATTTTGTGCTGATGCAGGAACCGTTGAACGAGGCCGGGGCGCTGGCCGGGCAGTTCAAGGCGGAGACGCCCCTGCCTGTTTTGCTGCTGGCCCCGGCGGGGTGCGCGGCTTTTGATCGCGAGTGCGGCAAGTGCGGCGTGGATGCCTGCGTGGTCCCGCCCTTGTGCCGCGAGGACCTGCTTTCCTGCCTGGTTGCTCTCCTAAGGGATGGGCGGGTGGAGAAACGGGTGCATCGACCGGCGGCGGTTCTCCCGTCGTTGCCTTCCGCGTTGAAGGTGCTGGTGGTGGAGGACAACCCCGTGAACCGACTGGTCGCTCTGGGGATTCTCAAGAAGTGGGGGTGCGCGGTGGCGGCGGTCGAGGAAGGGGAGAAAGCCTTGGAAGCCGTGCGGGAAACTTGCTACGACGTCATTTTGATGGACCGGGAGCTGCCCGGCGGCGACGGTTGTGAGATCGCGCGGCGCATCCGGGAATACGAGAAAACGTCCCGCCGCGTCCCTAGCCGGATCGTCGCCATCACGGCGCACACGGACGAGGCGGTGCGGAAAGAGTGCCTGGAGGCGGGCATGGACGCCTTTTTGAGCAAGCCCGTCCGGGAGAAAGACCTGTGCAATGTCCTGACCTGCTGCGGCGGATGAACCCGCCGCTTGCACTTTCCCGTTGCCACCTTATACATACGACGGTATGCACCACCGTTTGACATCCCTGCTGCTCCTTTGGGTTTGCCTTGGCGCTGGCATTTCCGGGGCGATGGCGCAAGACGCCGTCCGCGCATGTGGAACGGTTTCCCTGGCATTGCCGATGGCCGACGCGGTGGTGGCTTTGCGGACGGAACAGCATGTCGATTTGGTATTGCGCGCCGGGGGCGGAACCGAGACCGGCCTGGATGCCCTGGGCACCCATACGGTCGATCTGGCGCTTTGCAGCCGGAATCTGACGCCGGCGGACCGCGCCGACTATCCGCAAGCGCAACTGAAAACCGCTCCGGTGGGGCTGCAACTGCTGTCGCTGGCCGTGTCGCGGGATGTCTGGGTGGGCGGGCTGCGGGCGCTGAGCGCGGAGCAGGCCCGGGGCATCTATGAAGGGCGGATCAATAATTGGAAGGAAGTCGGCGGGCCGGATTTGCGCATCCGGCTTTTCATGGCCGAGCGCGGGCGCGGGCAGTGGGAAATCTTTGCCCAGTGGCTCTATGGGGAGATCCGAAAGGCCCCCATGTGGAACGGATCGAAGGTGAAGGGGATCGAGGAAGCCCGTAATACGCTGGAATTTACCCCGGGGAGCTGCGCGCTGCTTCCCCCCGCCTTCACGGATTACCGGAACCTTTTCGCCCTGTCGATCCTCGACGGCGCGGGCCGGCCGGTGCAGCCCACGGTGGCCAACGCGGCGCAGGGGAAATATCCCTTGAGCAGGCCGCTCCTTCTGGTGACGGACGACAACCCCGCCGGCCCGGTCAAAGTGGTGGTCGATTTCATGGTCAGCGAGCGGGGGCAGGAGCTCATCAAACGGTATGGTTATATCGGGCTGGAAGAACTGCAGGCGGCGCAGGCGCGGAAGTAGAAGCGCTTCGAAAACGCTTGCCAAGTGGCAAATCTTGTCGATACTGACCCCTCCTCTAAAATAAGAATATGGCAACGACGAACGAACTTCAGGGCATCAAGATGCACGACAAAGACACCGGCAGCGCCGACGTGCAAATCGCCCTCCTCACCCAGCGCATTCAGCAGCTCACCGAGCACCTGAAAACGCACACCAAAGACCACGCCTCGCGCCGCGGTTTGCTCATGATGGTCGCTAAGCGCCGCAGCTTGCTTGATTATCTCAAACGGACGGCAAGCGAGCGCTATAAAGGCCTCATCGAGAAGCTCAATCTCCGTAAGTAGAACTCTTTCCAAAGTTGACTCCCGGACCGGGATTCCGGTCCGGGGGTTTCCTTTTGAGGCGGGTGCATTCCACGCACCCTATTCCAAAAATCCCGTCCGGGCGTGAAATGCCCGGTGGAAATCCATAAACACGCGCAACGCCACGGGGGTTGCCGGAGACATGAGAAATCCTAGAACTATGAACTGCGAAGTAAGAACGCATCGGTTCCCTACTTCCCACTTCATAAGTCTCGTTTTCTCCCGCTCCGGCCATCGTTCGGCGGCGCTGCATTATTTCTGAAAGTATGCATCATACGATCTCTATTGAGGTGGGCGCTTCGCCCATCGTTATCGAAACTGGCAAACTCGCCAAACTCGCCGACGGCTCCGTCACGGTCCGCAGCGGCGACACCATCATGCTCGTCACCGCCGTTTCCGCCACTTCCTTGAAGGAAGGGCAGGACTGGTTCCCGCTTACCGTTGACTACCGCGAAAAAGCCGCGGCCGTGGGCAAGATCCCCGGCGGCTACTTCAAGCGTGAAGGCCGTCCTTCCGAGAAGGAAATCCTCACCGCCCGCATGACCGACCGTCCTCTGCGTCCGCTGTTCCCGAAAGGCTACCTCTACGACACGCAGATCATCGGCGTCCTCCTGAGCGCGGACGGCGAAAACGATCCCGACATCCTTTTCATCAACGGCGCCTCCGCCGCCCTGATGGTTTCCGACATCCCGTTCGCGGGGCCCGTGGGCGCTGTCCGCGTCGGCCGCGTTAACGGCGAATTCGTCATCAACCCGACCCACACCCAGCGGCAGTCGAGCGACCTGGACATTGTCTACGTCGGCAATGAAAACGACGTCGTCATGATCGAAGGCGCCGCCGACGAAGTGCCCGAAGACGAATTCATCCAAGCCCTGGAATTTGCCCAGCCCTTTGTGCGCCAGATCGTTTTGGCCCAGCGCGAACTGGCCGCCAAAGCCGGGAAAGAAAAACGGCAGTCCCCGCTCCTCCTGGTCAAGGACGAGATGCTCGAAATCGCCTACCAGGTCGCCAGCGACCGGATCGAAGCCGCCCTCTACACTCCCGGCAAAGTGGCCCGCATGAAGGCCGTTGACGCCCTCAAGGTGGAAGTCAAAGCCGCCATTCTGGAGAAATTCCCGGAAGCCGGTAACTTCGAAATCAGCCAGGCGTTTGACTACCTCCAGGAGAAAGCCGTCCGCAAGAGCGCCCTCGACAAGGGGATTCGCGCCGACGGACGCGGCTACCGCGACCTGCGCCCGCTGACCGCCGAAGTCGGCCTCCTGCCCCGCGCCCACGGTTCCGCCCTCTTCTCCCGTGGCGAAACCCAGGCCGTGACCCTGGCCACCCTGGCTCCCGCCGACGAAGCTCAAATGCTCGACGCCTACACCGGCGGCGAAACAGAGAAACGCTTCATCCTGCACTACAACTTCCCGCCCTTCTCCGTGGGTGAAACCGGCCGCACCGGCAGCCCCGGCCGCCGCGAAATCGGCCACGGCGCGCTCGCCGAGCGCTCCCTCGCCCCGGTCATTCCGTCCGAGAACGAGTTCCCCTACGCCATCCGTATCAGCAGCGAGATCATGGAATCCAACGGTTCCAGCTCCATGGCCACGGTGTGCGCCGGGTGTCTCGCCCTCATGGACGCGGGCGTGCCGATCAAGAAGCCGGTTGCCGGCATCTCCGTCGGCCTCGTGACCGAATACGACGCCAACAACAACCTCGTCCGCTACCAGACGATGACGGACATCCTCGGCTCCGAAGATCACTTCGGCGACATGGACTTCAAACTCTGCGGCACCGACAAGGGCGTCACGGGCTTCCAGCTCGACCTCAAGCTCACCAGCCTCAACCACAAGATCCTTGCCGAAGCCATCCACCAGGCCAAGGAAGCCCGGACCATCATCCTGGGCGTCATGGCCGACGCGATCGCCGAGCCCCGCAAGGAGCTGAGCGTCTACGCTCCGCGCATCGAGACCGTCAAGATCCCGGTCGACAAGATCGGCCTCCTGATCGGCCCCGGCGGCAAGACCATCAAGGGCATCGTGGCCGAGACCGGCGCCGAGATCAACATCGAGGACGACGGCTCCGTGCACATCTACTCCAACAACGGCGAGAGCCTCCAGCGCGCGAAAGACATCATCGCGGGCATGACGAAGGAGATCGAAGTCGGCACGACCTACCACGGCACGGTCGTTTCCACCAAGGAGTTCGGCGCGTTCGTCGAAGTGCTCCCCGGCAAGGAAGGGCTCGTCCACATCTCCGAGTTGGCCGACTTCCGCGTGAACAAGACCGAAGACGTGGTCCGCGTGGGCGACGCCATCTGGGTCAAGTGCATCGGCATCGACGACAAAGGCCGCGTGAAACTGAGCCGCCGCGCCGCGATGAAAGAGCGCAACGAAGCGGCCGCGGCCGAAGGCAAGCCTGCGGAAGGCCAGCCCGAAGCCAAGTAGCCCAAGGCCCCAGGGCCTGAAAAATCTGAACGCCTCATTCGGGAAACCGGATGAGGCGTTTTTTTTGATTGCGAGCAGATGGCTCCGGCTCTGGATCATACCGGTTACACGAATTCTACAGTCACAGAGCAAGAATCCGCAGATTACGCAGATGAACGCAGATTAAAATCCTCCTAAAAAATAAATCTGCGAAAATCTGCGGATAAAATGCCTTTTGACTGTAGAATTCGTATGACACGGATGCGATGGCACTCCGTGCCGTCCTCGCGCTACG
>JAQTMF010000016.1:5492-26631 GCA_028714515.1 Chthoniobacteraceae bacterium
CTTGCGGTCTTCTCCAATGAGATTTCCACAAAGTCGCGTCACTGAGTCTATCGCGGCCGCTTCGGGAGCCGGATGGGTTTATCCTAAAAACTTCGCTTGCACGAGTTCGCCCAGCCGCGCCCCCAGGGCGGTGTTGCCCAGGCGGTCGATGGCTTCCTGGAGGAACCCGTGGACGATCAGCCGCTGGGCTGTCTCGTGCGGGATGCCCCGGGCGAGGAGGTAGAATAATTCCTCCGCTTCGATCTGCCCGGAGGTCGCCCCGTGCGAGCAGCGGACTTCGTCGGCGAGGATTTCCAGGCCGGGCATGGAGTTGGCTTCCGCATCGTCGCTCAAGAGGAGGTTGCGGACTTTCTGGTAGGCGTCCGTCCGGTGCGCGCCTTGCTCGACTTTGATCATCCCGGCGAAGATTGTCCGGGAGGCGCCGTCGAGGGCGTTCTTGTAGAGCAGGTCGCTGAAGGCTCCCGGCGCGAGGTGGTCCTGGAAGGTCCGTTGGTCGAACTCCTGGCTCCCCGCGGCGGCCGTGACCGCGAGCATGTCGCTGCGGCCTCCCTCGCCGGTGAGGCGGCTGGCGCTTTCGGTGCGGGCATAGCGTCCGCCCAGGTTCACGTTGAGGCTTTTCACGGCGGCGTCGCGGCCGACGACGGTGTTGTTGACCTGGATGGCGAGCGTCGCGCGGTTCCAGTTCTGCACGCAGACGTAGTCCACGTGCGCGCCGGGTCCGGCATACAAATCGTTGAAGCCGACGGCGAGCCCGGCGGTGTCCGGCTCCGCGCCTTGGAAGTAATCGACGAGCGTGACTTTGCTCCGTTCGCCCGCGATGAGGAGCGTGTGCGGGAAGGTGGCGTTGTTTTCGCCCGAGAGCCAGTGGAAGACCTCGATGGGGAGGTTGATTTCCACGCCCGCCGGGACGTAGAGGAAGGTCCCCGTCTGGACGCGGGCGGCGTGCAGGGCCGCGAATTTCGCGCTGCCGAGCGGCGCGCCGTGGGCCATGAAGTGCTTGTCGAACAGCTCGGGGTGGGCCGTCGCGGCCACTTCCAGCGGCTCCCAGATCACCCCTTTTTGCGCGAGTTCCTTGGAGAGTATCTCGCGGGAGAGAAGCGTGTCGTTGGCGAAGACCATTTTCCCGGCCGCTTCGGCGAGCCCGGCGGAGCCTTTGAGAAGGCGGTCGCGGTCGCCGTTGAACGGCGCGGACGTTTCCGCGAAGGGCGTCAAATCCAGCGCCTTGAAATTGGCGAACCGCCATGTTTCATCGGTGCGCCCCGGCATGGGCAGCGCGTCGAATTGTTGCCGTGCCGCGGCGCGCGCGGCCTCGTCGGTAAATAAAAGGGTGCTCATTCTTTTCCTGGTTTCCTGGCTTCCTAATTCCTTCTTTTCCGGTTAACCAACCGAGCCCTCCATTTCGAGGTCGATCAGGCGTTTGAGTTCCACGGAGTATTCCATCGGGAATTGGCGGACGAGGTCGTTGACGAAGCCGTTGACGGAGAGGCTCATGGCCTGCCCTTCGGTGAGCCCGCGCTGTTGCATGTAGAAGATCTGCTCCGCGCTGATCTGGCTGACGCTCGCCTCGTGCTGTACGGCGTTGCCCGTCCCGTGCACGGTGATGGCGGGGTACGTGTCGGTGCGGCTGTCGGTGTTGATGAGAAGGGCGTCACACTCGGTGTTATTTTTGCATCCCTTCAAATGCCGGGGCACCCAGACTTGCCCGCGATAGCTGGCGCGGCCGGTTCCGGCGGAGATCGACTTGGAGATGATGTTGCTGGTGGTTTCGTCGGCGGCGTGGATCATCTTCGCGCCGGTGTCCTGGTGCTGGCCGTTGCTGGCCAGCGCGATGGAGACCACCTCGCCGCGCGCTTTGCGGCCTTTGAGGACGACGGCGGGGTATTTCATGGTGAGCCGCGAGCCGATGTTGCAGTCGATCCATTTCACCTCGGCCTCCTCGTGGGCCACGGCCCGCTTGGTGACGAGGTTGAAGACGTTGCTGCTCCAGTTCTGCACGGTGACGTATTGGATTTTCGCCCCTTTCATCGCCACCAGCTCGACGACGGCCGAGTGGAGCGTGGCGGTCTCGAATTTCGGCGCGGTGCACCCTTCCATATACATCACCTCCGAGCCTTCGTCGGCGATGATGAGGGTGCGCTCAAACTGGCCGAAGTTTTCGGCGTTGATGCGGAAGTAGGCTTGCAGCGGGTGCTTCACTTTGACGCCCGGCGGGACGTAGATGAAGGAGCCGCCGCTGAAGACGGCGCTGTTGAGGGCGCTGAATTTGTTGTCGCCGGTGGGGATGACTTTGCCGAACCACTTGCGGAAGATCTCCGGGTATTTGATGAGCCCCTCGGTGGAGCCGACGAAGATGACGCCCTGCTCGCCGACGGCTTTCTTGATGTTGGAGTAGACGGCCTCGCTGTCGAACTGCGCCTCCACGCCCGCCAGGAATTTGCGTTCCTGCTCCGGGATGCCGAGGCGCTCGAAGGTCTGCTTCATGTCCTCGGGCACGTCGTCCCACGAGCGGGTGGGGCGCTGGCCGTGGGCGAGGTAGTAGCGGATTTTGTCGAAGTCGAGGGTTTCGAGGTCCTTCGTCGCCCAGTGGGTGGGGAGCGGTTTGCTGCGGAAGATATCCAGGGCCTTGAGCCGGAATTCGCGGATCCACTCCGGCTCGCCTTTGGCGTCGACGATGTAGTTGATGGTGTCGGGCGTGAGGCCGTAGCCCGCGTCGTAGGCGTGGTGCTCCGGGTAGGAGAAATCCCCCACGCTCCGGTCGAGGTTGAGTTCGGTTTTCGGTTGGGACATGGCGTGCTCCTTCCTTAGCGGGCGGCGGCCGCGGCGGCTTCGTCTTCCTTCACCCAGTCGTAGCCCTTGGCTTCGAGTTCGAGCGCGAGTTCCTTCGGCCCGGTGAGGACGATTTTCCCTTCCACCATCACGTGCACCACGTCGGGGACGATGTAATCAAGGAGGCGCTGGTAGTGGGTGATGAGGAGCATTCCGCGATCCGGGCTGCGCAGGGTGTTCACGCCGTGGGAGACGATCCGCAGGGCGTCGATGTCGAGGCCGGAGTCGGTTTCGTCGAGGATGGCGTATTTCGGCTCCAGCATGGCCATTTGGAGGATCTCGCAGCGCTTCTTTTCGCCGCCGGAGAAGCCTTCGTTGACGGAGCGCGAGGTGAACGCGCGGTCCATCTCCAGGAGGTCCATTTTTTCGTAAAGCCGGTAGTAATAATCGGTGGCTTCGAGTTCCTCGCCCTCCGGCAGCCGCGCGGCGACGGCGGCGCGCAGGAAGTTCGCGATCGTCACGCCCGGCACTTCCATCGGGTATTGGAAGGCGAGGAAGATGCCTTTGCGGGCGCGCTCGTCGGGGGCCAGGCAGAGGATGTTTTCGCCGTCCAGGAGCACTTCGCCGCCCGTCACCGTGTAGTCCGGGTGCCCGGCGATCACCTTGGAAAGCGTGCTTTTGCCGGAGCCGTTGGGGCCCATGATGGCGTGCACCTTGCCGGGTTCGATGGTCAGGCTGAGGCCCTTGAGAATTTCCCGGTCGCCGATGTTGGCGTGCAGGTCCTTGATGACGAGTGACTTCATAATGTGGAGGTGTTGGGTTTTTGCGCGCAGGAAGCGCACGTTCCGCGCAGGTTGATTTCGACGTGCGAGACGAGGGTGCCCTGGGGCACTTCCCATTCCGTCGCGAGCGAGGGGTTGAGGGGGACATCGAAGACCACGCCGCATTCTTTGCAGAAGAAGTGGCCGTGGGGGATGAGGTTGGGGCAGTAGCGCGAGGAGGCGCGGTCGCAGTTGACCTGCCGGATGAGGCCGCTTTCCGTCAGCGCGTCGAGGCAGTTGTAGACGGTGGCCAGGGAGAGGGAGGGCATCCGGGCCTTGGCGCGCAGGAAGACTTCCAGGGCCGTCGGGTGGTCCCGCTTTTCCATCAGCGCCTCGTAGACATAGCGGCGCTGCGGGGTCAGGCGGATCCCGCTGCGCGTCATGGCGTCATCGGAGGTTTCAGATTGCGGTTTCATGGCCCGGATTTGGATGTCTGCCAATATCCGGGAAGCGCTATCTGAGATCAAGAATTATTCTAAAACAAAAACGAGACGGGTCTCAATAAGGGGAAACACCGCAGCAAGCACAGAGGGAAGAAGAGGGGCGGATTCGGTTTTCCCAATGGGCTTCCCTCTCAATTTTCACAGCTTCCTATGGCGCGGCCGGGCCAGCAGGAGTAGTCCACCGGCCGCGAGGAGACTCCACGTGGTTGGCTCCGGAATGACAGTCAACGAGACATTGTCCACGCCGCAGCCGGCGCCTTCTTCGTGAAACCACAGGGTGTTCCAGGTGGAGGGATCCACCCCTCTTTGCGTGAGGTTAAGATCGACATCCGAGAGGTTCGTGACGGCGATCCATGCCGCGTTGCCCGTCGGGCGGACAAACACCGAGGCGGAGCCTTCCCCGGAGTTGGCGGCGAGATCGACATCGAGACGAAGGTCATACCAGGAATTGGCAGTGAACGCGTAGGCGACATTGCCCAGTACTGTGGAGCCCAACTGCAGGGTGCAACCGTTGATCGAGGCCCACCCGACGGAAATTCCACCGAAAGCCGCGTTGCCGAAACCGGCCAAGGTTCCCCAGTACGTGTTGGAATAAAGGCTGAATTCCAGCGAAAATTGGCTGTCGAGCGACGCCGTACCTGCGGCGTTCGCAATCCAGGCTGTCCCGCCAAAGCCAGCTCCCGGTGTATTGTAGGAAATGTATTTGGAGGCGCTCCAATCCTCCCCGACGAACAGGTTGGCCCCTACATGGGTTGTCGTCCATGAACCGGGACCGGGGACCCACACTCCTGCGCTGTTGTTTTCGCTGTCAAAGGTGTATCGAACGGATGTGAGTTCGGCATGTAGACCACCTATCGGCGCCAAAAGGAGGGATGCGGCGAGAACAGCGGATTTCATAGGATCGAGTATGAAGATCGACCCGGATGCACGCAAGGCTGGATTACTGGGAATGACTCAGGTTGGAACCGGTGCGGCACCAACAAACAAAATCGATATGGGGCGCTACATCCCCAGGAAGTTTTGGAGGAGCTGTTTGCCTTCCTTCGTGAGGATGGATTCCGGGTGGAACTGGACGCCGTGGATGGGGTATTCGCGGTGCCGCAGGCCCATGATTTCGCCTTCGGCCGTTTCGGCGGAGATTTCCAGCACTGCCGGGAAGGTCTCCCGCTTGACCAGTAGGGAGTGGTAGCGCGTGGCCTCGAACGGGCTTGGAATTCCGACGAAGATCCCGCGTCCATCGTGCAGGATGGGGGAGGTCTTGCCGTGCATGAGCCGTCCCGCGCGGACGACTTCGCCGCCGTACACCGCGCCGATGGCTTGGTGCCCCAGGCAGACGCCCAGGAGCGGCAGACGCGGGCCGAAGCGCCGGATGACGTCGCAACTGATCCCCGCTTCCTTCGGCGTGGCGGGGCCGGGCGAGATGCAGATGCGCTCGGGATGGAGCGCTTCGATTTCGTCGAGGGTGATCTCGTCGTTGCGTTTGACGAGGAGGTCCGCGCCGAGTTCGCCGAAGTATTGGACCAGGTTGTAGGTGAACGAGTCGTAGTTATCGATGACGAGTAACATGGCGGTTTCTAGACAAGATACTGGATTAGTGTTGGCACGGGGCGTTGCTGATGCCTTTGGCGTGCTCGATGGCCCGCATGACGGCCATGGCCTTGTTGACGGTCTCCTGGTATTCGCCCTCCGGGGTGGAGTCGGCGACGTTGCCCCCGCCCGCTTGCACGAACGCTTTGCCGTCTTTGAGCAGGACGGAGCGGAGCGTGATGCAGGAGTCGTGGTTGCCGTCGAAGCCGAAGTAGCCGACCGCGCCGGCATACGCGCCCCGGCGGCTCTTTTCCTCCTGGTTGATGATTTGCATGGCGCGCACTTTGGGCGAGCCGGAGACGGTGCCCGCCGGGAAGGTGGCGCGCAGCACGTCGTAGGCGTTGGCGCCGGGCCGGAGCTTGCCGACGACGTTGGAGACGATGTGCATGACATGGCTGTAGCGCTCGATGGTCATGAAGTCCGTCACGCGCACGGTGCCGAATTCGCAAACGCGCCCCACGTCGTTGCGGGCCAGGTCCACGAGCATGAGGTGCTCGGCTTTTTCCTTCGGATCGGCGAGCAATTCGGTGGCGTTGGCGGCGTCTTCCTCCGGCGTCGCGCCGCGTTTGCGGGTTCCGGCGATGGGGCGGATGGTGATGTTCCCCTCGATGGCCCGCACGTGGACTTCGGGCGAGCTCCCGACGAGCGCGAAGGCGTCGCCGAATTTGAAACAGAAGAGATACGGAGACGGGTTGATGTAGCGCAGGGCCCGGTAGATTTGCAGCGGGTCGCCGTCGTAATCGGTCTCAAAGCGCTGGGAGAACACGACTTGGAAGATGTCACCCGCCTGGATGTATTCCCGGCCGTCGCGCACCATTTTGTAGAATTCCTCGCGCGTGGTGTTGCTGCGCGCTTCCTGGGGCGCGACGCTGGTGTGGATGTTGACGGGCGGCAGAAACGCGGGCCGGGCAAGCCGCTCCATGAGCGCCTCGATTTTCTCGCACGCGATGTCGTAGGCGGTGTCGGCATCGCCCTCCACCAGCGCGTTGCAGAGGACGCGCAGGCGGCGCAGACGGTGGTCGAAGATGAGGAACGTGTCGGTGACGAGGAAGACCATGTCCGGCACGTCGTTGGGCGGGTTTTTCTCCCGGGGCAATGCGCCGATGGTCGGCTCGAAGAAGCGGACCATGTCGTAGGCCATGTAGCCGACGGCTCCCCCGGCGAACCGGGGCAGGTCGGGCAGGGCGACGGGCCGGAAGCGGGCCATCAACTGCTCCAGGGCGTGGAGCGGATCGCCCTCGGCCTGGTAGGTGCGGGATTCGCCGTGCTCCGTTACGGTGACTTCCTTGCCACGGGCCTGGAAGAGGATGCGCGGGTCGGTGCCGACGAAGGAATAACGGCCCCCTTCGTAGCTGTTCTCGGCGCTTTCGAGCATGAAGGTATACCCGCCGCGGTCGAGCTTTTGGAAGGCGGAGATGGGTGTCTCCGCGTCGGCGATCAGCTCCGTGCTAACGGGGATCAGATTGCCGCGTTGCGCCAGCGCGCGAAATTCTTCGCGGCTGGGCGAAATCAGATGGGTGGTCACTTTGTATAAACTTTTTCCGGATCGAAAAGGCGAGGCTCGCAAATCGGTTCGGGCGATCCATCCCGTCCGAAGGCCTGGTAAAAGCAGGAAGCGTAGCCGGTGTGGCATGCGCCTCCCTCCTGGTCCACTTCAAAGAGCAGCGTGTCGGCGTCGCAGTCAGCAAACCATCGGATGACGCGCTGGGTGTGGCCGCTTGACTCGCCCTTGAACCAGAGTTTTTGGCGCGAACGGCTCCAGTAGTGCATGAACCCGGTTTCGAGAGTCTTTTCAATGGAAAGCCGGTTCATCCAAGCCATCATGACCACGCGGCCCGCGGTCGGTTTGCCGTTGTGGGTCTGTTGGACGATGGCCGGGATCAACCCGTCGCTGTTGAATTTGAAGTCGAGGTTCATGTCGGTTGTTTTTCTTCGGGATAGGGTAATAAAAAAGCCCGACGATCCGGTTCTGGAATCATCGGGCGAGGAGTTCGACGCATGGGCGAAACGTAGCGGTCGACCGCGGCTAAGCCGCAAGCCCGTCTGCTAACGCCACCAATGCAAGGAGAGTTTCACTTGGGGCTTTCTTTACACTGGCCGCCCGGCGATGGCAAGGGGAAAAACCAGCGTGACGCTGGGCCCGGTTCGCGCTACCGCGCGCGGCGTCGAGAAAAAAGCAGTTGCCATGCGGGCCGGGCCGGGGCAGGGTTCCGGACATTCTAAAGGAGGTATTGCCGATGAAAACACGCGCTGATGTTGCGGAGGAGAAAATGCTGTCGGGATACAATTGCGCCCAGGCGGTGCTGTTTGCGTTTTGCGAGGATCTGGGGCTGGACCGGAATACGGCGCTGAAGCTGGCGACGGGATTCGGGGCGGGCATGGCGCGCAAGCAGGAGGTCTGCGGGGCGGTGAGCGGCGGGATTTTTGTCGTGGGGCTCCGGCACGGGCGGGGCGAGGGGGAGGAGAAGGCAGTGACGGAGGATGCCTACCGCCGGGTGCGGGAACTGCTTGGCCGCTTCGAGCGCGAGCACGGCTCGTGTCTTTGCAAGGATTTGGTGGGGTGCGACTTGAATACGCCGGAGGGGCAGTGCTCCTACCGGGAGCGCGATTGCCTGCACAAGACGTGCGTCTGTTGCGTGCGCTCGGTGGTGGAGGCGGTGGAGACGCTGCTTTAGGGGCCTAGTACCCTGAATCCTCATGGATTTCGCATCGGAACAGAAAGAGAAGAGAGTCCGCAGATTTCGCAGAAAAACGCAGATTTTTTCTCTTCTAATCTGCGTCCCTCTGCGAAATCTGCGGATACTCTGTTCCGAAAGAATGCACGTTACAGCCCGCTAATCGCCGTCGGATTTGTCGTCGATGAGGATCTTTTTCTCCGGGAAGTCGAGTTTGGGGAGGAGGGTGGAGGGGAAGGAACGGGCGGCTACTTGTTTCGCATCGCCAAAGACGACGACGACGGCTTTCCATTTCTTGGCGGCCAGCTCCGGAGTCAATGCGAAGAAGACGTCCACGTCTTTGCCGTGTTCCAGGGTGGGGGGGAGGAGGACGGTGTCGAAGCCGTGCTTGGTGTTGGTCCAAATCTCGCTCGGTTTAACTCCCGAGGCGACCAGTTGGTTGTCTTTGTCGTAAAAATACGCTTTGACGCTGACGGCGGAGCTGGGCTTGTTTTCTTGCACGCGGAGCGATACGTGGATGCGCTTGGGCAGGTCTTTTCTCCAGGCAGTGCCGACTTTGATCAGGTCGGCGGAGGTGGCTTCACGAATCAGCCGCACCCGGTAAGCGGGGGTGTCGGCGTTTGCAATGCTGCCGATGGCCATTCCTGCCACGGCGAGCCCAATCATTGTCCACTGGGAGGTCCTCATGGAGTTGCGTTCCTACTCAGTAAGCGGCGGTTGCACAAGGAAAAACGGCGGCTTGGCCCGCTGCGGGGGTAAACCATGGCTTTTCCGTGGCCGCGTTTTGGAGGCTGGAGCCTCCAAGACACTGGCGTTCCCAAGCTGGAGCTTGGGAACGAGAGAACGAATGCAAAAAACGCCCGTAATCTGGCGATTGCGGGCGTTTTTTGGATATTTTTTGAGAGGGGAAACTAGAACGGGATGTCGTCCTCTTCCACGTCGAGGTCCGGGTCGGCCGGGGGCTTCGGCGCGCTGGCCGGGCGGCCTTGCCCTTGCGGGCGCTGTTGCTGCGGCGGCCGCCCTTGCCCTTGCGGGCGGGAGGATTGGCGCGGGGCTTCGTCGTATTCGCCGCTGGGTGCGCCGCCGCCGGAGCCGCCTTCGCGGCCGCCGAGGAGTTGCATTCCTTCCCCTACGACGCGCAGTTTGCTCCGCTTCTGCCCGGTGGTTTTGTCGTCCCAACTGTCGAGCTGGAGGCGGCCTTCGATGAAGACGGGGCGGCCTTTGCGCAGGTATTCGTTGGCGATCTCGGCGGTGCGGCCCCAGAGGGTGACGTCCACGAAGGTGGTTTCTTCGCGCCGCTCGCCGTTCTCGGCGGTGAAGTTCCGGTTGACCGCGAGGCCCAGCTCTACGAGCGCGGTGCCTTTGGGTGTGTAGCGGATTTCGGGGTCGCGGGTGCAGTTGCCGATCAGCATGACTTTGTTCAGACTGGCCATGGGATATTACCTCCGGGTGCGGTTGGTTGGGTGGCGGGAAAGCGGCTGTTGCGAAAGGGGGGCGGGCGGTGTGCGCCCGCTCTCATTACGCGGCGGGAGCGGCTTTTTTGTGCGCCAGCTTTTTATAATCCTGCCGGTAGACTTCGGCGTCGAGTTTAAACTTGGAGCGGAGTTTTTCGAGGACGGGGGCTTCGGCTTCGAAGATGAAGTTCACGTAGTAGCCGGAATCGACTTTGCCGGCGACGTAGGAGAAGTGGCGGCGGTCCATCTTTTGGACGGATTCGATTTTGGCGCCTTCTTTGGCGAAGTCGCCTTCGAGGCGTTCGATGATTTCTTTGACGTTTTCGTCGCCGCCTTTGACGTTGAGGATGAGGAGTGCTTCGTAACGGTTCATGGGTCTTTCAGTTTTGAGGGCTTTTAGTTGAATTGATTCATGGCGGCTTGCAAGCCGCGATTTTGGGCGAATTCGATGGCTTCCACGGCCCGGTCGAGGGCGGCTTCCAATTCGGGAAGTTCGTCCGCGCCGAAGCGCCCCAGTACGTGGCCGATCATGCCGCTGTCGGCCGCGCCGATGCCGAGGCGCAGCCGGGGCACTTCCTGGGTGCCGAATTGGGTGAGGATGGATTGCATCCCGTTGTGCCCGCCCGCGGAGCCGTTGGGCCGCAGCCGCAGCTTGCCCAGGGGCAGCGCCAGGTCGTCATAAACGACGAGGGTTTCGGCGGGGGGCACTTTGTAGAAGCTCGCCACGGATTGGGCGGGGCCGCCGCTGAGGTTCATGTAGCTCAACGGCTTGCAACAGACGACGCCATCGCAATCCGCGATCTGCGCCTTCCACGGCTTTTCCGTACGCCAAGTAGCGCCGGAACGGGCGGCCAGTTTGTCGAGCACCATAAACCCCACGTTGTGCCGCGTCCGCTCGTATTCCTTTCCCGGGTTTCCCAACCCGATGAGGAGGCGAAAGCTGTGCCGCGCGGCGTCCAATTATTTCTTCTCTTTTTCCTCGGCGGCGGGCTTTTTCTCCTTGATGACTTCGGGGCCTGCCGCGGCTTCTTCGGCGGCGGGGGCCACGGGCTCCGGGATTGCAGCCGGTTCGGCAACGAGGAAGGCGATGACGTCGGCGTCGTCCACGGCGGTGACGCCGGAGGGGAGCGCGATGTCCTTGACGTGGAGGGACTTGCCAATCGCAAGGGCGGAAACGTCGACGGTGACGATCTCGGGCAGGTCTTGCGGCAAGCAGGAGATGGTGAGGGCGCGCAGGGGTTGTTCGAGGATGCCGCCGTTCTTGACGCCGATGGCGTCGCCGGTGGCTTCGAGCGGGACGCTCGCTTCGATGGCTTCGTTGGCGGATACGCCGTGGAAGTCAACATGCAACACCTTCTGGGTGACGGGGTGGTGCTGGACTTCCTGGATCAGCGCGAGGCGGTTTGCGCCGCCGGCGATTTCAAGATCGACAAGCAGGTGTTCGCCCACGGCATGGGAGAGCACGGTGGTGATGTCGCGCTCGCTGACTTTCAGGGAGACGGGCGTCTCGTCGTGGGAGTAGATGACTGCCGGGACAAATCCCAGGCTTTTGATTTTTTTCACCGCGGTGCGACCCGTTTCAGGGCGGATCTGGGCGGCGAGCTTCACTTGTTTGGCCATAGCTTACTTGTTTCCTTTGAGTTCAAATAGCGAACTGACGGATTCGTTATGGTGAATCCGTTTAATCCCTTCGCCGAGGAGTTCTGCAACGCAGAGAACGGTGACGGGCACGCCGTCGCATTTTTGGACCGGCACGCTGTTGGTGGTAATGAGTTCGACGATGGGCGATGTTTTTAACCGTTCAATCGCGAGGTCGGACAATACGGCGTGGGAGACGGCCGCGTAGATGGTTTTCGCGCCGTGCTTTTTGAGGATGGTGGCGGCGCTGGTGAGGGTGCCGGCGGTTTCCGTCAGGTCGTCGACGATGAAGACGTCTTTGTCTTTTACGTCGCCGATGACGTGGAGGTGTTCGATCTCGGTGGCGCTCTTGCGTTTTTTGGCCACGATGGCGAGCCCGGCTCCGAGGGCCTGGGCGTAGTGCCCGGCGTTTTTCACGCCGCCCACGTCGGGGGAGACGACGACCAGGTTTTCGAGGTTCTTCTGGGCGAGGTAGCGGTGGATGACGGGCAGGGCCTGGAGGTGGTCCACCGGGATGTCAAAGAACCCGGCCACTTGCTGGGCGTGGAGATCCATGGTGAGGATGCGGTCCACTCCGGCGGCGGTGAGAAGGTTGGCGATCAGCTTGGCGGTGATGGCGACGCGCGGCTGGTCTTTGCGGTCCTGGCGGGCGTATCCGAAGAAGGGGATGACGGCCGTGATGCGGGCGGCGCTGGCGCGGCGGGCGGCGTCCACCATGATCAGAAGCTCCATGAGGTTCTGGTTGGTGGGCGGGCAGGTGGGCTGGACGAGGAAGACGTCGCGGCCACGGACGTTTTCGTTGATTTTGACGAAGGTTTCCCCGTCAGGGAAGGAGTCGACGGTGGCGTCGCCGAATGGGACACCCACGTACTGGGCGATTCGACGGGCCAGTTCGCGGTGGGCGGAGCCGCTAAAAATTTTCATTTCGAAGGAATGGGACATGAAGGCGCGTATTTTGGCGAAAGGAGGGTGACTCTAAGGCGCTCGCAGATAATATCAATCGCAAACTTCGGGAAGCGCGAATTCGGGGGCCTCGCGCGCGCGAAGAAGAGCAAGGGGCGGGTTCCGGGGGCGAGGGGAGGGAGAGGGGGCCGCCGCGCGGATTCCCCTCGCGAGGGAGGGGAGGAAAAGCGCCGGGAATGTCTCCAATTCGCATGCTGGCCCGGCGGCGGATGCCCCGGCAAAGTGTAGGTTTGTAACTCGTTGATAATAAGCGACATCAGATAATCCCCGACCCCGCTAACCGGGTTAAAACGGCTTGCTTGCTTGCGGGAACTTTCCTTTGCTTGGGCTCGCGCGATTTGCCATCGCACGAACAGAAACAAACCGAAGAAAAACCACATCATGATGAAAAAACTCACACTCAGCGCTTTGGCGGCGTTTGCGGTTGCGGGCACGTCGTTTGCGGGCCCCGTCGTAGTGACGTCAAAGGAATATAAGCAGCCGTGCGTAACGCCATGCTTTAGGGATACGGAGTGGCAGTTAGACCTCTTCTATTCCTATAATGACGCTTCGCATCAAGGCGGGCAGAATGGGACGGACCGTTTTACGTCCGACCCCTTCACCACTCCGATCGCGAACGGAGTATTCCCCGGCTCGACAAACCTCCTCAACAACGCGGGGGCGGTGCCTCCGGGCAGCACGGTGATCCGGGATCGCAAGACCTCCGGCAGCCTGCCGCAGTACTTCCATGACGGGAGTGGCGGCGGCGTTGGCTTGAACTACTTCTTCGCCAAATACTTCGGTATCGGCGTGGAAGGCAACTGGTGGGACGGATGCACCGGCGGGTTTAACGGTAACTATCGCACGAGAGACCTCGTGGATACGACCACCAGCGGCGTTGCGACGGATGTCGCCACCCTCCTGGCGGCCGCAAAAGCGGCACACACGAGCGTGACGCTGTTGAACATCGACCCGGCCACCAACACCACGACGGCGTATCTGCTCAAGAGAAGTGCCAAGTTTGGCGATACGCACCGGAGTGCAGCCAACCAGGTGTCGGGAAGCCTGATCCTGCGTTATCCGTTTGAAGGGCCGATCTGCTGGGCGCCGTATATCTTCGGCGGCGGCGGCGGTGTTTTCGACGGCGACAGCACGGGATTTGGCCATGTCGGCCTGGGCGTGGAATTCCGCGTCACTCCCTACATGGGCTTCTTTACCGACTGGCGTTGGGAGTTCATGTCGAACAGCGGCAGCGACAACGGCTTCCAGGACGATCCGCGCGTGCGCGAATTGGCCAAGAGCGTTGGCCTGGGCAAGCTGAAAGACATCAATTCGAACGATCGTAACGACGTGAATATGACACGCGTCGGCGTTCGCTTCGTTTTCTAAGCTCCCTCGAAAAAAAAGGAAATACCAGGCGCCGGGGCCCCTTCAAACGGGCTCCGGCGCTTCTTTTTTACGCCAGCTTGGGGGTCGTTTCCACCAGCTTGCGGGCCAGGTCTTCCAGGGCGGCTTGCGGGTGGGGATCTTTGAGCGCTCCGTCCGGCGTGAACGCTTCGTGCGCCTTCGGGATGCAGACTTGGGCGGGAACGGTCCAGACGCCGATGTTGCCCAGGATTGCCCGCAGGTGCACCAGCCCGCGCAAGCCTCCCAGCGCTCCCGGCGATGCGCTCATCAGGGCGGCGGTTTTGCCGGTAAACGCGGCCAGCGGGGTCTCGTCCGGCGTTTCCGCGCGGGAAACCCAGTCGAGCGTGTTTTTGAGCACCGCGGAAAGCGAGCTGTTGTATTCGGGAGCGGAAAGAAGAAGTCCCTGGTGGGAGAGGAAGAGCGCCTTCAGCTTTTTGGCGTTTTCCGGCAGCCCGTGGGCGTCTTCGTCGTCCTGGTTGAGCAGGGGAAGCTGGAAATCGAGCAAGTCGATCTCCGTGACCTCCGCGCCTGCCGCGCGCGCCGCCCGGGCGGCCAGGCGGACGAGTTTTTTGTTGAAAGACCCGGAGCGTAAACTTCCGGCGAACGCAAGAATCCGTGGATTGCCCATGTGTCCTCTTTACCAAGGATCGGCCGGGAAAGCGAGAAAGCGCTTCCCAGCCCCTTTTCTCTCGTTTTCTTCTAGAGCCCCTGGTGGGCGAGTTCTTTTTCCAGGGCCTGGCGGAATTCGGCGAGGTCTTCCTGGGAGGGCTTGTAGCCTTTCTTGGAGGGGAGCATCCCGAAGCGGCCCATCTGGTCCAGGGACCAGTCGGCCGTCACGCCGTCGCTGAACGTCACCCGGCCGCTCACCAGCGCGCCGGGGCGCATGATGCTGTCCACTTCCACGCAGACGCCGCCCGTGGCGGGGGCGGGATCCGCTTCCTGTTCCGCCGGCTGGGTGGCGTCGGGCGCCGCTTGGGCCTCGGGTTCTTTGGGTTCCCGGGGCACCAGTTTCAGATCGTCCACGAGGAACCGGGCTTCCATGTAAGTAAGGCGGATGCCAAGTTCCTCGGCCAGGCGCTGTTGCACTTCCGAAAGCTTCGCGCCGCTGGCAATCCAGGCGGCGACTTCCTGTTTCTGATCGTCGGTCAATTGCATGATGCGGCGAATCTACGCCAGTGCCGTCGCGGAGTGCAACTGGAGAACGGTCTTTTTAGCCGCAGTGCACTTGACCTCGCAGGGGGAGGCCGAGGGATTCCACGGTGCCGGGGCCCAAGCCGATGAGTTTGATGCCTTTGTCAACAGTGTGGCGGAGGACGGTTTCCATGTTGTTGAGATGCGGCTGCGCGACGTTGACGGCGTGCAAGCCGCGCAGCTGCGACAGGGGTTCGATAAAGTGGTCGCCCCGGCCGCAAAAATGGATCGCGCCGCCTCCGAATTCGTCGAAGAGCCGCTGGTCGAAGGGGCGGACGTATTCCACATACATCGCGGGGGAAAGGTTCATCAGCGAGTCGTTGCGCAGCATCAGCGCGCCCTTGTGAGCCATGCTCCAGTGGGTGGACCAGTCGCGTGTCTGGGGCACCAGTTCGTACCAACGGCGCATGAACGCGATGTAGGTTTCCGTGATGAGGTTGAGGAAGGCGGTGAGCAGTTCCGGTTCGTCGCCGAAGGCGTAGAAGATGTCGCTGCCCCAGATGACCTCGGCGGCGTCCATGGGGCCCTGGACGTCGGGATGGTAGAGGTCGATATGCCGGCGGAGCACGGGATGGCTTTCCAGGGCTTCGAGGAAACGCCCCGCGGCTTCGAAGACTTTGCCGCCCAGGCCGGTGTGGAGATCGGGCACCCCGGCGTCCACGAGGCGGCGAATGGCGTCGGTGGAATGCAGCGGATGGCTTGTCGGCAGGGTGTTCAGCTCCTCCGCCATCAAGAATAGCTCCACGCCGAAGAGGGAGGGGAGGATGCTGCTGCCATAGTTGCAGCGGACGGCGAGCGGGGCGGCGCCGCCCGAGGCCAGTGTTTCCGAGCAGCCTCGGAACTGCTGAAGGAGCATGGCGTCGAAGTCGCCCATGGCGGCGTTGACGCTTACGGCGGGCCAGTCGATTTTGGGCGGCGACGGCACGCGTTCCGAGGGGTGGAAATAGTCCCCGGGCCAGCGGTCGTTGAGAAAATCCTCCCATTCGCGGCGTTTGCGTTCTTCTTGCGGCGCATCGATGCGGGAGGCCAGGTCGTCCAGGTAACGGAAGAGGGTCGTTTCCATGCCCTGGACTTTATGTGCCGCGGTGAACACTTGGCAATGGACTCGGCAGCCGTTCTTTTGCACTATTTGACCGCCATGTCCGCCGACCTGATTTTTCTGCACGGATTCCACACGCGACGGTGCGACAGCCGCGTGGACAAGCATTTCGAGGGGTATTACACGATCCAGCTGATCTCGGCCGGAGCGGTGGAGTTGTTCTACGACGGCACGCGGCACGGGATCGAGCCCGGTACGTACTGGCCCGCCTATCCCGGCCCCCATATTCGCTTTCATCCGGCCCCCGGGCATCGCTGGTGGACGCACCGGTATGTGGCGTTCTGCGGTCCGCTGGCCACGCGCTGGATGGCCGACGGGTTGTTCCCGGTGGAACCCCAGACCGCGCCGCCGGGATGGGAGCCGGAACGGGAGTTTGACCGGCTGCTGGCGCTGATGCACGGCTCGGGGCGGTGGGACGCGGACCGCGCGCGCAACGCGCTGGAGCGCCTTCTCATCGAGCTGGCCGCGTGCCGCGCCCGCCCGCGCGAGCCGCAGCCGTGGCTGGAGAAGACGCTTGCGCGCCTGGCGGACACCGGCAAACCGGCGGTGGACTACGCGGAGCTGGCGGCCGAGGCGGGGTTGAGTTCCAGCGGATTGCGGAGGCAGTTCAAAAGCGCGACGGGGGTTTCGCTGCACGCCTACGCGCTTCAATGCCGGATCAGCGCGGCCCGGACGCTGCTGGCGGAGAACGCGCTGCCGATCAAGGAGATCGCCGAAAGGCTCGGCTACCGCGACGCCTACTTTTTCTCCCGCCAGTTCCGCCAATGGAGCGGGATGCCGCCCGCCGCCTACCGGAAGAGCTGTCAGGCGTGAGGCTGCCGGAAGGTGGGCCGCTTTCCGCGCCTCCCATCCGCGCCTCCCGTGCGGGTGCACGGGAGACGCGGAGCCAGGGCCTCGGGACGAGTTGATGAAAATCGACCGTGTGGAATTCCACACGAATCAACCGGAGAAATGGTTTAGCGTCAAGTGCGGAATTCATCACAATGAAAGCGCCTCGCAATATGATCGGCCCGAAATTACGGCAGATCCGTTTTGAACGGGGGCTGACTCAACCCGCCCTTGCTGCGATGTGCCAGTTGAAAGGTTGGGATATGTCCCGTGATATGCTGGCCAGGATCGAAGGCCAGTCCCGATGGGTCGCCGATTTCGAGTTGGTATTTCTCGCCAATGTCCTCGAACTGACTACGGGTGAGCTTCTTCCAGACTCAAAATCAGCGGGTCTTGCGAAAAAGATGGTCTCGAGACTAGAGCGGCGGGTGGAGTAGGAAAATACCAGGCGTCCCCTTCCGTTCACCCGTGGCGAAGCTGGAGCTTCGATGACAAGGGCATTCCCAAGCTGGAGCTTGGGAACGAGAGAACGAGAGAACGAAACGAGAGCTTGGGAACGAGAGATGCGAGACGATCAAGGGCGCGACGCGCGGGCTATTTCGCTTCCATCCATGGCGCCAGCTCGGCTTCGGCGTTCGCGCCGATGCGGAATTCGTCGGAGGGGAGGATCCAGAGGGGATCGCTCTCTCCGCCGGTGACGCGCAGTTTGACGCGCCGGTTGCCGGGGTGCTGCCAGATGATGTCGCGGATGCGGTCGAGGTCTTCGGGTTTCGCGGTGGCCCGGTCGAGGGTGAGGATGAGGGGCTTCTGTACGGCTACCGGTTTGGCGACGGGCTTTACTTCGTTGGCGGTGAGGCGCGGGCCTTCTTCGCGCTGGTCGAGGCGGCCGGTGATGGCGACGACGTTGCCTTGCACGAGTTGCGATTGCGTTTTGTTGAAGGTCTCGTTCCAGATCATCACTTCCAGGGAGCCGGTGAGGTCTTCCAGGGCGACGATGGCGAAGGGTTTGCTCTCTTTTTTGGTGAATTTGCGTTCCACGCTGGCGAGCGCGCCCGCGATGGTGACGGTGCTTTTGTCGGCTTGTTCGGGCAGGCTGGCGACGGCGATGTATTTGCCGCTTTCCAGTACGCTGCGGTATTCGTCGAGCGGGTGGCCGGTGACGTAGAAGCCGAGGAGTTCTTTTTCGTATGTGAGTCGCTCGCCCTGGCTCCACGGCTGGACGACGGAGCCGGGTTTCTTGGGCTGCTGGGGGGCGGCTTCGAAGACGTCGAAGAGGGAGATCTGCCCTTGCGCGCGGTCGCGGTGGGCGCTGGCGGCGGCGGCCATCGCGCCGTCGATTTCGCTGAAGAGCTGGGCCCGTTCGACGCCGGTGAAGTCGAATGCGCCGCATTTGACGAGGCATTCGAGGCCTTTTTTGTTCATCTTTTTGGAATCGACGCGGGCACAGAAGTCTTCCAGCGAGGTGAAGGTGCCGTTGGTTTCGCGTTCGGCGATGGCGGCTTCCATGGCGGCTTCGCCGACGTTTTTGATGGCGGCGAGGCCGTAGCGGATCGCGCCGTGGTAGGGGGTGCCGTCGGCTTTGGGCGGGATCTCGGCGCTGATGGCCTCGGGGGCGAATTTGAGGGAGCTTTTGTTGACGTCGGGCTCCAGGATTTTGATGCCCATCCGGTCGCACTCGGCCACGAAGACGCTGATTTTCTCCGTGTTGGAAATTTCGTTGCTCATCACGGCCGCCATGAATTCGACGGGGTAGTTGGCTTTCAGATAGGCGGTCTGGTAGCTGACCCACGCGTAGGCGGCGGAGTGGGACCGGTTGAAGCCGTATCCGGCGAATTTTTCGAGCAAGTCGAAGATTTCGTTGGCTTTGGCCTCCGGGATGTCGTGGAGCTTGTTGCAGCCTTCGACGAAGGTGACGCGCTCTTTGGCCATTTTGGCCTTGTCCTTTTTGCCCATGGCGCGGCGGAGGAGGTCGGCGCCGCCGAGGGTGTAGCCGCCGAGCACTTGCACGGCTTGCATGACCTGTTCCTGGTAGACGAAGATGCCGTAGGTGTCGGCGCAGACTTTGGCCAGGAGCGGGTGGGCGTATTTGACTTTCGCCTGGCCTTTTTTGCGCTTGATGTAGTCCGGGATCAGGTCCATCGGGCCCGGGCGGTAGAGGGCCAGGATGGCGTTGATGTCTTCGATGTTCTCCAGGTCAAACTGACGGCAGACGTTGACCATGCCGCCGGATTCTAGCTGGAACACGGCTGTCGTGTCGCCCCGGTTGAGGAGGGCATAGGTCGGCTTGTCGTCGAGCGGGACGGCGCTGATGTCGAAGTCCGGCGTGTGCTGGCGGATGAGGTTCTGCGCGTCGGTGATGACGGTGAGCGTTTTGAGGCCCAGGAAGTCGCATTTGAGCATGCCGACTTGGGTGGTCGGGGCCATGGAATACTGGCTGACGATGGAGCCGTCGTTGGCGCGGGTGAGGGGGATGAAGTCGCTGAGGTCGCGCGAGCCGAGGATGACGCCCGCCGCATGGACGCCGGTGCCCCGGGTGATGCCTTCGAGTTTTGTCGCGGCGTCCCACATCTGGTGCACGGCCGGTTCGTTATCGACGGCGGCTTTCAGCTCCGGGTTTTTGTCGATGGCCCCGTCGACGTGCTTCATCAGGCCGGTTTCCTTGTCCTTCTCCTCGTAGCCGGTGAGGGTGATGCCGAGTTCGTTGGGGATCATCTTGGCGATGCGGTCGGCGTCGCCGTAGCTCCAGCCCATGACGCGGGAGACGTCGCGGATGACGGACTTCGCGCCGAGGGTGCCGAAGGTGATGATTTGGGAGACGGCGCGCTCGCCGTATTTCTGGCGGACGTATTCGATGACTTCGTGCCGCCGGTTGGGGCAGAAGTCGACGTCGATATCGGGCGGGCTGACGCGTTCGGGGTTGAGGAAGCGTTCGAAGAGGAGTTTGAAGTCGAGGGGCTCGATGTCGGTGATGCCCATGGCGTAGGCGATGAGCGATCCGGCGGCGGAACCGCGCCCGGGGCCGACGGGGATCCCGTGTTCCTTGGCCCAGTTGATGAAGTCCCAGACGATCAGGAAGTAGTTGACGAAGCCTTGGCCTTCCAGCACGCCGATTTCCTTGGCGTAGCGCTGTTGCACTTCCTCGGTGTCGGCTTTCGCGCCGTAGCGCCGGTGGATGCCCGCTTCGACGATCTCGCGCAGGTATTGGTTTTGCGTTTTGCCTTCGGGCGGGGCGAAGTCCGGGTATTTGGGGGAGGTGTCGAGCGTGAAGTCGCAGCGCTCGGCGATGAGGAGGGTGTTGTCGCACGCCTCGGGGAAGTCGGCGAAGAGGGCGCGCATCTCGGCGGCGGATTTGAAGTAGAGTTCCGTGCCGTAGCGCATCCGGCGCTCGTCGGCGACGTTGGAGCCGGTGCCGATGCAGATGAGGATGTCGTGGGCTTCGTGGTCCTCGCGGTTGAGGAAGTGGACGTCGTTGGAGGCGACGAGGCCGAGGCCGAGTTCCTTGGCCAGCCGGGGCATGGCGGCGTTGATTTTCCGCTGGGCCTCCATGCCGTGGTCCTGCATTTCGAGGAAGAAGTTTTGCGGGCCCAGGATGTCGCGGTAGATGCCGGCGAGGTCGCGCGCTTTCGCATAGTTGTCGTCGAGGATCGCGGCGGGGATCTCGCCCTTGAGGCAGGCGCTGAGGCCGATGAGCCCTTTGGAATACTTGGCCAGCAGCTCGTGGTCGATGCGCGGCTTGTAGTACATGCCGTCGAGCTGGGCGAGGGAGACGAGCTTGATGAGGTTTTTGTAGCCTTCCTCGTTTTCCGCCAGGAGGTTGAGGTGGAAGGCGGCCTCGCGCGCGCTGCCCGCCTTTTTCTCCAGCATGGAGCCGGGGGCGACGTAGACTTCGCAGCCGATGATCGGCTTGATCCCGGCTTTGTGCGCGCTGTTGTAGAAATCGACGGCCCCATACATGACGCCGTGGTCGGTGATGGCCACGGCGGGCATGCCGTATTCCTTCGTTTTCTTCATCAGGTCGGAGATGCGGACGGCCCCGTCGAGGGTCGAGTATTCCGTGTGAAGATGCAGATGGACGAAGGAGTCGGACATAGGTGGCCTAATATAGGCGGAATTCGGGCGAGGGGGAAGCAAAGACGCGGGGACGGGGAGAGGAAGGGTGCAGCTAGTGTCCTGTTAGCGAAATAGACAACAAAATCCGGCCAACGTGCTTGTCATCCCGAACGCAGTGAGGGAACTCGCAAATGTCTCGGCGCTTTCCATTCTTCGGTATCCTGAAGCCTTGGAGAGA
>JAQTMF010000017.1 GCA_028714515.1 Chthoniobacteraceae bacterium
AGGTCTTTTCCCCCTGCTCAAAGGCGTTGAAGATGCGGGGCAGCGCTTCGGGTTCGATCCCGATGCCGGAATCGGCGACTTCGATTTTCAGCCATCCGTCGGCGTTGGCGCTACGGATGGATATCCGGCCTTCCTCGGGTGTGAATTTCACGGCGTTCTTCAGGAGGTTCCAGAAGACCTGCTGCAAGCGGGCGGAGTCCGCCCAGACATGGTATTCCTTGGCGCGCAGGCTCAACGAAACCTCCATGTCCTTCTTGGCGATCTCGCTCCGGCAAATCTCCAGCGTCTTCAAAAGGCAGGCGTGAACGTCCACGACTTCGCGGTGCAGCTCCACGATGCCCCGGCTGATGCGCGTGACATCCAGCAAGTCATCGATCAACCGGGCCTCCAGCTCGACGTTGCGATGGATGATGTCCATGCCCGTCTTGAGTTCATCGGACATTTCCTCCTGCGCCTGCAACAAGGCGACGGTGGTCAGCACCGGGGTGAGCGGCGTTCTCAACTCATGGCTCAGCACGGCGATGAACTGGTCCTTCGCGCGGTTGGCGGCTTCGGCGGTTTCCTTGGCCTGTTTGAGCACCAACTCGTCCTGCTGCCGCCGCCTTTCCTGGTCCAGGTGATCCAACGCGAAGGAGACGTCGGAGGCCACCTCCTCCAGGAGTTCCACCTCCTTCGCGTGGAAGCAATCCAGCTCGCCCGCGTAAACGGAAAACGCTCCAAAGACCTTCCCTCGGTTGCTGAGGGGGAGCGAAATGATGGCGTTGAACCCGACGATGGTGGCGGTATCCCGCCATGGAAGCGTGCACGGGTCTTTGTGAAAATCGTTGCAAACATACGGCCGCCCTTCGCGGATGGAGGTCCCGATGGGGCCCCTGCCTTCGGGACGGTCGTCCGCATAGACCTTGACTTTGCGGAGATAGCCCCCGCTGTCGCCCGCCGTGGCGACGGGAACAACCTGGTGTGTTTCCGGGTCGATCTCGCCCACCCACGCCATCTTAAATGCGCCGACCTCGACGGACACTTTGCAGATTCGCTCCAGGAGCTCCCGGCGCGAACCGGCGTGGATCACCGCCATGTTGACCTGGCTTAGCACGGAGTAGAGCCGGTTGAGACGGTGGAGTTCCTCCTCCGCCCGTTTGCGTTCGGTGATGTCAACGCCGATTCCAGCCAGATAGTTCTTGCCGTCGATTTCGAGGCTGACGCCGGTAAGATGGAATAGGATTTTCGCGCCGCTCTTGGTTCGCAGGCTGGCGTCGATTTCGGCATATCCTTCCGCAAAACACTGTTTCACGCCGTTTGCGACGACCGCGGCATCCTCGTCGTTCCCGGCAAACCAATCAAGAACGTGCATTTGGGAAAGCTCCTCGGCGGAATACCCGGTCAGCACTTCATGCTGTTTGTTCCAGCGGATCAGATTTCCTTGCTCATTATAGAGATAGAGGAGCCCGGGAACGCTGTTGAGCACGGCGTTGTTGAAGACCTGTTCGCGCTTGAGCGCCTCCTCCACTTGCTTGCTCTTGGTGATGTCGTGCATCACCGCGACGGCGCCCAGCTTGCGGCCTTTTTCATCAAAAAACGGCGCGCTATTGGCGAGAAGATAGCGCGGGGGCTGATCCATGGCCCGGATCACCATCGGTTCATTTTGCAGGGTTTCGCCACGGAAGGCCCGCGCCAGGGGAACTTCATCCAGGGACATCGGCGTCACACCATCGGCGCGAAACAGGTGATAATACTCGGCCCACTGATCGGGAGGAATCTTCGTCGCGTCCACCCCGTGGCATTCCCGCGCGGCACGATTGAATAGCGTCAGCTCGAAGTCCGCATTGCAGGCCACCACTGCGTCCACCATGTTTTCGACCAGGGCACGATTGAATTCCTGCTCCCGGTCCAATGCCTCTTCCGTGCGAATCCGCTCGGTAATATCGGATCCGATACTCAATATCTCTTTAATCTGCCCCTCATTGTCGAGCACCACCTTGTTGGTCCACGCAATCCAGACCCGCTCACCATTGCGGCGGATGTTCTCGTTGATGTTGTGCTCGTATTTTTTCGGGTTCCCGCGGATCTCACTCATTAGCGGGAACAGATTTCGCCCCGTGGTCTCCTGCTCCGGGACAATGGTGCCGGCGAGGGAGCGTCCCCGGATCTCCTCTTCCGTGTAACCGAAGAAGGTCAGGCCGAATTCGTTCAAATAACTGATGATCCCCTCGGGGGTCCATCGCAGGATGATGCTGTTGGCGTTTTCGACGAGTTCGCGGTACTTCTGCTCGCTCCTTATCACGGCCTGCTCGGCTTGCTTGCGCTCCGTGATGTCCTGGGTGGTCCCGAAAATGGTTTGCGGACGCCCCTCCGCGTCCACTTCGATCTGCACGCCGTTGACCTCCACCACGCGTTCCGTTCCGTCGGGACGGATAATGCGGTATTCGAAGGCTTCGGTGGGCTTCCCTGCGAGCAGTTCTTTGATGAAGCGCGCCTGTTTTCCCAAATCCTCCGGGTGGGTCCGCCGTATGGCAGCAGCCATGGTGACTTCAAACGTCTCCGGCTCGACGCCGAATACCCGGAACATCTCCTCCGACCAGGAGATGCGGTTTGTGGCAATGTCCCATGACCAGCTTCCCAAATGGGCGATCGCCTGGGCCCGCCCAAGATCGGCCTCGCTGCGTTGCAGTCTCTGCTCGGCAAGTTTGCGCTCGGTGACGACCTCCGTGTAGATGATGATGCCGCCGATCTTGCCATTCGCGAGATACCACGGCCTGCATTCCCAGCGGTTGTAGGTGATGGACCCGTCGGAGCGCTCGAAGGAGTCATCGTCGCTTTTCTCGACAGATCCCGCCAGGCAACGCCGATGCACCGCTTTCCACCTTTCCGGCATTTCGGGAACAACGTCATAGAAGGGACGCCCGATGACGTCGAATTCCGCGATGTTGTAGTCTTTGAGGAAGCGGTCGCTGACGAAACGGAGCCTCAGATCGTTATCCAGAACGGTGATGGCATTGGGATCGTGCTGGATAATATACCGCATCCATTCCTCGCGTTCACGGAGCGCTTCCTCCGCCTGTTTGCGCTCCGTGATGTCGCGGCAAACGCCCAGGATGCAAAGCCGGTTGTCGATATCGATGGCGGTCCCGTTGACGTCGGTATAGACAATGCTGCCGTCCTTGCGTTTGAAGGGCAGGTCTTTGATGAGGATCGACTGGCCGCGCTTCTGCTTGGCGATCTCCGCCAGCAACCGCGGAATCTCCTCGGGAGGGTGAATGTCGAAAACGGTGAGCCGCAGGAGTTCCTCCTCCGTATAACCCAGCATTTTGCAGAACGCCGGGTTGACTTTCTTGACCAGCCGCGTCTCCGGGTCGCCGACGACGACGCCGTCCGTAATCTCCTCAAAGAGCGCCCGGAATTTCCGCTCGTTTTCCTCGGCCTGCTGCCGCGCCTTTTCGAGTTCGTCGATCTGCTGTTGCAGTTGCGGGTAATAACTCTTCCGGACCGATCGCGATCCCAAACCGATGATCTGGTCGCGCAGCGCGTTCTTCTCCTGGTTTGGATCAGAAGGCTCGCTCATAAATCGCGGTAATATCCTGCACGGTGGGCTCGATCGGGTTTGTGATAACGCACGGGTCTTTCAAGGCGTTTTCCGCGAGTTTCGGGAGGTCGCATTTCCTCATGCCCACCTCGCTCAATCCCCCCGTCACGCCTGTCTCGATGCGGAATTGCCGGAGCGCGTTCACGAGGCGGGCCTTTTGTTCCGCCTGCGGCAAACCGGCCATTTCAAGGCCGAAGGCTTCGCCGATGCGGGCGTAGCGTTCGGCGGCCGCGTCGAAATTGAAGTTCACCACGTGTTCCAGCAAATAGGCGTTGCACATGCCGTGGGGAAGGTTGGAACAACCGCCCAGGCTGTGCGCCATCGCGTGGACCAGGCCGAGGCTCGCGTTGGAAAAAGCCAGCCCCGCCAGCAGGCTCGCCAACATCATCGAGTCGCGAAAACGCAAGGCATCGGGCTGCTCAATCGCGCCCTTGAGATTGCACGCCACCAACCGGATGGCCTCCAGCGCGTGGAGATCGGTGACGGGCGAGTTGGCGTTGGATACATAGGCTTCCATCGCGTGAACCAAGGCGTCGATCCCGGTGGCCGCCGTCAGATCCGCGGGCATGGAGGTCGTCGTGAGCGGGTCCACGAGCGCCAGGTCCGGCACCACTGCCTTGCTGATAATCGCGATTTTCACCTTCCGCGAGGTGTCGGTGATGATGGCGAACTGGGATATATCCGCCGCGCTGCCCGCCGTCGTCGGAATGCAGATCAAGGGAGGGCATGGCACGCCGATTTGGTCCACGCCTTCGAAACGCAGGATGTTTTCGCCATTGCTGGCGACCACCCCGATCCCCTTTGCGCAGTCCATGGGGCTCCCCCCGCCCACCGCGACGATCACGTCGCATTGCTCCCGCAGATACCGCTCCGCGCCCGCCATGACCTCGGTGTCCTGCGGATTGGAGGAGATATCGGAAAACACGACCGCTGGCAGCCCCGCTTGGCGCAATGCGTCTTCCACCTTGCCAGCCCATCCGGCTTCGATCACCCCGGGGTCGGTGACAAGAAACACTTTCTTGGCGGCGAGGTTGGCGGCATATCGGCCCGACAGGTCCAAGGCCCCCTCTCCCAAAATAAACTCCGGTGCGACGAATTTTCTCGGTTCCATCTCTTATAGATGATTCGCGTGTATCACGGTCTGAGGTTGATACCAGATTACACTCCGCCGCGTCTGTTCTTTTTTTCCTCCCCTCCCCGACTGGGAAATCGAGCGATTGCGCGAGCCACCGAAGACGCATCCGCCCACCCTTCCGGCAGGTGGGGCATTGCGGAAAGAGAGATCCGCGAGAGATGCCGGGAGATGTTCTACCGGGCCCCCGGCGTTTCGGAAGCCCCGGCGGCGGGAGAATCCGTGGCGGGAGCGACGCGAATTTCCGCCAGATCGAGCGTGCCGGACTGCACGTTCCACAGACCCGGCATCATCTGGAGCTTGGTCGCGCCTTCGGGAACGGGATAGCGGCGGCGGATTTCCGTCCATTCCGCGGCTTTCGAGGAAAAGACGATGGGCGACGGATCGGGGGCGAGCTGCTTGCCGTATTCGAGATGGCCAAAGCGGCCGCCGCTGAAAAAATGAAAAGCCACGCGGGCATCCCCCGGCATGCGGTCGCCTTTCGCGAAGTTGGTCAGCCGGTAGCGCAGTGTCACGTCGATCGCTTTCAGCCCCGTCTTGAGGACGACCATCCGGTAAAGCATGAGGGTCTTCTCCGGCGAAGGCGAAACCAGACGCATGAAGTGCCTGCCCGCGTCGGTTTCCCAGCTCACGCCGGGTGCCGTGCCATTGCCCCAGCCGTCGGGCCAGCTCGGTGTGCGGGTGGCGAGTTCAAACGAGCCGTTGAAAACCAGGTTGCCCGTGGCGGCGAGCTGCGCGTCGATCTGCTGGTCGATCCGGCGTTCCATCCGGGCGTTGTCGTCGCCTTTCCACGCCCCGTAGGCCGCATCGCAAAGTTTCATCCGCTCAACCGCTTCGTCGCTGGCGGGCGTGACGCGGATTTCCGCCAGATCGACGGTTCCCGCCGCCGCGCGAAACAGGCCAGCCAGGAGTTGCAGTTGCGTGGCGTCGGCGGGCACGGCATAGAGCCGCGTCTGGGTCATCCATCCGGTGGGGGCCGGGTTGTGAGTGAAAACAACGTCGAGGTTGCCCCCCTCGGCTTGCACCGGCTGCCCGTCGGCTCCCAGGAAGCGCACCATCGTCCGGGCGTCGAACCACTCGTTGTCGCCGTGCTGGACGCCGGTGGAACGCGACCGGATCGAAAGCTCCACGCCTTTCACTCCCTTTTTTAGAGGCACGGCCCGGTACACCATGAGGTTGTCGCCCGGCTTTTGCGAAACGATACGCAGAAAGTGTTTGCCCTCCTCCGCCTCCCAGCTCATTCCCGGAGCCGGGTTGCCCCAATGGGCCGGCCAGTCGCCGTTCGCGTTGGGCGTTTCAAAGTCGCCATTGGCCACCCACGATTCCGGGGACGGCGTTGCCACGGCTTGCGCCGCCACGGCTTGCGCCGCCGCGAGCTTTTCCGCCTCGGCGTCGCCGAGGGGAGCGGCGGTGATCGCGCCGAGATCGACCGTTCCGGCGGCCGCCCGGACGAGACCCGCGATGACAATCAAATGCGTGGCGCTCGCGGGGACCAGCATTTGCCCGGCGGCTTCCGTCCAACCGGCGGCGCTGCCGGAAAAGGGAATCGTCGAGGAATCAAGGATCCGGCCCGAGTTGTCTTTGAAGAGAATCAGAGCGCGGGCGCTATCCGCCGGAGTGTCGCCCGGCTTCACGCCGGAGGTGCGGTAGCGAATGCCGACGGTGACGCCTTTGATTTTCCCGGCGGCGATTTTGATGTCCCGGTAGAGCGTTTGCACCTGGCCAGGCTGTTGCGAAACCAGCCGGACAAAATGTTTCCCCTCCTCCACTTCCCAGCTTTTGCCGGTCCCGGGCGTCAGGCTTCCCCAGCCTTCGGGCCAGCCGCCCTCGCCGGTTTCCTTTTGAAAATCCGCGTTGGGGATCAACGCCGCATCCGGGGCCGGGGCGGCAACGGCAGGAATCACGAGCAGCGCGGCCGCCAGCACGGCCAGCGGGCGAAATACAGGAAAGCGTGGGGAGAAAAACTCCATATTAGCTAACGCAGGTTTTTCATCGGAAACCGCTCGCCCGCCAGCGCGCGCTTGACGAAGTCGCCCCAAAACGGAGTCGGCTCATAATTCCAATTCTTGATCAAAACCGGCGTGCTCTTGGGGTGCAGGCAGAAGGCCGTCCAGTTCAGGTTGTATTTCTGGATCATCCCCAGGGCGTCGGGAACCCAGGTATACGGGTCCTCCTGGTTCTTCGCCGGGACGAACGGCATCTTCTTGATGTCCGCCCCGAACTCGCCGACGAAGATCGGGTATTTGTCCGCCAGGCCCAGGAAATGTTTCTCCCAGTTCCGGTGCCAGTTGTAAAAGTGCGTGGCATACATGATGCCGTTGCCGCCTTTGTCGTCCAACGCGTAGCCTTGGAGGATGCCTTCGAGCGAATAGGCGCTGCCGAGGCCTCCCGCGATGATGATGTTGCGCGCGCCGGTCTCGCGAACCGCGTTGACGAGCCCCTGCATGCCGGGAGAAATGAAGAGCACACGCGGTTCCGCTCCACCCTTCGGCTTGTCTTTCACTTCGCCGCCGTTGCGCCAGACGTCCCAACTGATGCCGCCCGCTTCGTTGAAGATATCGAAAAGAACGGCGGGATGGTTTTTGTAGCGCGCGGCGGCGTCTTTCCAAAACTCCACGTCCCGGTCCTCGGGCGCGTGGAAGCGGTGGAGATCGAGAATCACGTAGGCCCCCTGGCCCGCCGCCATCGCCACCACGTCGTCCACGATCTTGCGGTAGGCTTCGGCGTCGTTGGCGGTTGACTGCGGCGGCTTGCCGCGCCCAAACCAGAAGCCGGGGAAAACCGGCAGCCGCACGGCGTTCGCCTTCCAATCCACGAGCGCCACTTTTACGGATTGCGGGATATTCTCCCCCTTGGCCGACCATTCCAGGCTGCAAACATTGACGCCGTGGAGTTGGACGGCGGTTCCTTTCGCCGTCACGAGCCGGTTGCCCGCGACTTTGATCGCCTCGGTCTTTGGCGGCAGCACGACCATGCGCTGCACTTCCGCCTCGTCGTCGGCTTTCTTTTTGGCGGCGAGAATGGGGGCCATCACGATGGCGTCCACATCGGCCTGGCTCATTTTCGTGAGCCGCACTTCACTCACATCCAGGGTTCCCGAAGCGGGGTGGTTGAGGCAGAGCGCGACCCGCAACTGGGCCGCTCCCTCCGGCACCAGAAATTGCCGGGTCATCACGGTCCAGTCTTTGGCGTGGGAATCGAAGACCGCGTCTCCGGGCGACGGCTTGACCGCCGCTCCCGCCGCGTCGACGAATTCGAACCGGACCCGCGCGTCGCAAGTAAACGAAGCGCCAAACTTGACGTTGGCGGTGCGGAACCGCGCGGCGAAGTCGATTCCCTTGATCTCGGGAGAGAGGGGAACGGCTTGCGTCACCTGGACATACTGCCCGGGCTGCTGGGAGACGAGACGAAGAAAACGTTTCCCGTTTTCCGTCTCCCAAGTCATGAGGCCATCCTTTTCCTTCTGCCAGGCCGCGGGCCACGCCGGATCTTCTCCCGCCGTGGTGAACGCGCCATTAGCCGCGAGGTTCGGGAGAGCCCCCTCCTCCGCCCGCAGCGGCGAGGCGGCGAGCGCGAGGAGAGCAACGGCCGCCGCCAGGAAGCGGCAGAACGCGGGGGGAAGGGCCGTTTTCATCGAAGGTACGGCGCGCCTAGCGCATCCGTTTCATCTGGAACTGCTTGCCATTGAGGGCGTCTTTCGCGAACGCTCCCCAGAACGGCGTGGGCGTGTAATCCCAGTCGGAAAGCAGAACGGGCGTCGAACGGGTGTGGAAGGAGAAGGCCGTCCAGTGCAGCTTGTATTTCTGAATCATCCCCAGGGCATCGGGAACCCAGGTATACGGGTCCTCCTGATCGTTGGCGGGGATGAAGTTCATCTTCTTGATGTCCGCGCCGAACTCGCCGACGAGGATCGGGTATTTCTCGGCCAGGAAGAGGAAGTGTTTCTGCCAGTCTTTGTGCCAGTTGTAGAAGTGCGCGCCGTAAACGATGCCGTTGCCGCCCTTGTCATCCAGCGCGAAGCCGTTGGCGATGCCCGTCAAGTCCAGCGAGTAGCCGAGGCCCCCCGCGAGGATGATGTTTTTGGCCCCGGTCTCGCGGATGGCGTTGACCAGCGCCTGCATCCCGGGCGAGTGCCATGCCTCTTTGTTCTTTTCTTGAATCATGCCGCCGTCGCGCCAGATTTCCCACGAAATGCCGTGCGGCTCGTTGAAGAGTTCGTAGATCACCGCCGGGTTGTTCTTGTAGCGGACGGCGGCGTCTTTCCAGAACGCGACGTTGGCGTCGCTGGGGGCCAGGAATCGGTGGAGATCCAGGATCACGTGGGCTCCGCGCGTGGCAGCCAGTTTCACAATGGTATCCACGACCTGCCGGTATTTCTCCGGGTCGTTGGGGATGCCGTTCTTACCGCGCCCAAACCAGATGTCGTCGTTCACGGGCACGCGGAGCACGTTGGAGTTCCAGTCCGTGAGTGCGACCCATGCGGACCAGACGATGTTGGCGTCGCCGTTCGGGTTCCATTCGAGGCTGTCGATGTTGACGCCTTGCAGCCAAACGGCGGTGCCGTCCGGGGTCACGATCTTGTTGCCGGAGACTTTCAACTCAACGGCTTTCGCGGGCCGGGCAAGCTCGCGGTCCAGGACGGCTTTCTGCTCACCCTTCTTTTTCTCGGCCGCCGCGGCATCCGCGCTCATGGTCGTAACGGTGGCGTTGTCGAGGGCAACCATGCGGATTTCGGCGAAATCCAGCCGCCCTTCGGCGACCTGGAAAAGACTAGGCATCAACTGCACTTTCGCCGTGCCTTCGGGGATCATGAAACGGGTCTTGGCGATCGTCCAGTCGTCCGCTTTTTTGGCGAACACCATGGCGCCCGGCTCGGGTTTCACCGGCTTGCGGCCAGCGTCGAGGAAGTGAACGATTGTCCGGGCATCAAACCACGGTTTTTCGCCCGTTTTAATGCCCGCCGTGCGGTAGCGGATGCTCAGTTCCACGGCTTTGACATCGGGCTTGACGGGGATTTCGCGATAGGCCATCAGCATTTGGCCGGGCCGCTGCGAGGTCAGGCGCAGGAAGTGTTTCCCGTTTTCGCTTTCCCACGTGATGCCGTCGCCCTTGCCCCAGCCGTCGGGCCAATTCTTGCCTTGGCTGTCGAGGGAGAAGTCACTGTTGGAAATCAGCGAAACCCCCTGGGCCAGCGCCACCGGCGTTGCGGCGGGGAGCGCCTTCGGCTTCGCGGCGGAGGGAAGCGAACTGGTCGCCCCGCCCGGCGCGGTGTCGGTGGAATCGGTGTTTTGAGCGTGAAGCCTTGCGGCGCCCGTGACGGCGAATGCCATACAAGCCAGGACGGCCAGGGCGCGTTGGGAAGCGGTGTGGAGGGTTCTCATTGGAATGGATTCAGCGAAAATGACTGGATAATACGGATTTTACCAAGCGAAAGGATACGACCGACCTGCGGCGGAAGCCCCGCGCCGGGCGGGCTTCCGCGGAAGTTGAAATGGAGCTTTGTAAAGACGCGGGGGACGCGCGCACGAAGGGCTCGCGTCCCCCGGGATCGGGGAAAGTTAGCTATTGAAGCGGTTCCGGCGCAGTCTTTGCGCGCCGACCAGCATGCCAATGCCGGAGACGAGCATCGCCCACGTTCCCGGTTCGGGAACGGCGATCAAGGCCAGGTCGTTGCCCGTACCGAGGGTCTGCGAGCTTGCGTCCGCCGTGTAGGTGATCTCCCAGAGTTGGGAATTCCACGTAAACGTGCTTCCCTCGGTGAGGGTGGCGATTGAGCCGTCGAGTTTTGCGAAATGCCCGACGATGGCATCGGAACCGTCATTGCTGATCAGGAACAGAATATCCCCGCTAAGAGGCATCGTCGTGCCGCTGCCAAGCGCGAGGTGGAGATCGCCGCCGGTCAGATCGACCAACCCGGTGACGCTCACCTGGTCACTGGTGACCACCGCGCCATTCCGGCCGAACTCGATATCCAGGACGCCCCCCGCAAACGAGAGGTCCCCGGTGCTGATCGTGCCGATGCTATTGCCGGGAGCCAGTGTTCCACTGATGACGGTGGCCCCGCCAATCGATCCCGTGCCGCTCACGATGCCGGATGCGTTCACCGATCCGCCAATCGTGCCATTCACCTTCAGTCCCGCTTCACCGGCGACCGTGACGGCCGTATTGCCCAGCACGCCGCTCGTGCCAACGATCAAGGTTCCCGCCGTGACATTGGTCGCGCCGGTGTAGTTGCTGGTGCCGGTGAGGACCGTGGCCCCGGGGCCTTCCTGAGAGAATCCGCCCGTGCCGCTGATGGCGCCGGAAAGCGTGTTGGTGCCGGTGGCAAGGCCTTTGACCGTGCCGCTGTTGGCGATGGCGCCGGAATAGCTGGAACCGTCCGCCTGCTTGAATGCGAGGGTGGCACCGGCCGCGACCGTGCCCGAGGTGCTGGCAATGGAGCCGCTGTCACCGTCGCCGACTTGCAGGGTGCCCGCGCTGACGGTCGTCAGCCCGGTATAGGTGCTATCCCCGCCCATGATCATCGTGGCCGTCCCCGCCTTGGTGAACCCGCTCGCCGCCGAGGCGTTGGTAGCGGTGCCCGCGAAGCCATTGGCAAACGTGGTATCGCTGTTGACGGTGAAGGTGCGCGTCGTGGCGGTCGAAGCCGCAAGAGCGGCGGCGGTGGCATTGGTGAAGTTGAGGGCGCCGGTGTTGCCGGCCGTTGTGGAGCCAAAGGTGATATTGCCGCCAATGGTGCCGAGGGCGTTGGCGATCGTGCGGCTATTGGCGTCACTGCGAATGGTGCCCGCGTTGAGCGTGAGCGTTCCGGCCCCAAGCGCCCCGTCGGCGTTGAGTTGGAGAATCGATGTGGCGCCGTTCATCGTCGTGCCGCCCTGGTAGTCGTTGGCCGCGTTGCCCAGGACCAGGGTCGAAGTGCCGCTCTTTGTAAGGCCGCCAGTGCCGGTGATCTTGCCCGTGACGGTGATAACGGCCGATGCGTTCCCAACAATATTCAACCCCGAACTGGAACCGGTGTTGTTGAGGGAAATCGTGCCGCTATAGGTGATGGGATTGGAACCATTGACCGTGGAGATTATCGCGGTCCCGGTGCCGCCGTCCATGACCACGATGTTATTCGCCATCGTTCCCGTAACAATGGTGTTGAGCATGGCAGTGCCACCGTCTCTCACATCAAAGGTGATTGCACCGGTACCAAGCGCGGCAACGTTATTCAAACGGAACGATCCTTTTTTGAAGGTGGTGCCGCCGGAGTAGGCGTTTGCCGATTTGATTTCGAACTGGCCGTTGGCGTTATAGACAAGCGAAGCAATGCCCGTGGCGCTGTTGTCTTTAAGGAACACCTGACCACTGGATTGCGTCGCGTACCCGCCCGTTCCCGCCAATGTCAAAACGAACGGAGTGGTGATCGACGAATCCGCCACAATGGCCGTCTGAAAAGAGATAAGCCCCGTCGAATTGTTGGTCCACGTCTGCGATGCGGTGTAAACGATCTGGGTGGTGATGTTGGTTGCCGAGCCGCCGCCATCGACGGTAAGGCCGCCGCTCCCGAGATAAAGTTTCGCGGCCGAACCGCCGCCCAGCGAGTAGCCGCCGGTGGTGAACCTTATTCCTTGGGCGTATTGCGTGCCGGCCAAAGTGACGGTTCCGGGCACGGCGTCCGTTCCGGCGGAAAACACCAGGCTATCGGTCGAATTCGTCACCGCGACAAGCCCCCCTCCGGCCCCGCCGGTGGAATCCGTGTTCCAATACGTATTCGTCCCATTCCACGCGCCGGTGATCGTCCCGCCCGACCCATCCGCGGTTCCGTTGACATCCCAATAGAGGGTTGCGCCTTGCGCGGTCTGGAACGTGGCAATGGCCAGAGAGAGAACGGATGCCCGGCCGAGATTGGACAGGCAACGGGAAGTGATGGGGGTCTTTTTCATGGGAATTGGGGGTTGGGGATTCGGGGATGGGTTAACTTTCCTTCAGAATTGAACTTTTCAAGTGGGAGAAAGGGGAAACACCTATCGGGAAGCGGAAGGACGGGGTAAAACTTGATTGAGTTGTAGAGCGCTTTTATCGCAGGCCGCATCGCTATGCAAGAACTTTATTTTGTTTCTGACGGCTTTCGATTTTTGGAAAACCGGGAGGGCCCAGGAGGCCAAAATACCCCCCGAAAAGCCACCCGCTTTGCCGAATTGCTTTATGCCGCCATGGAGAAGCCTGGCAAACAGGAGCCCAAGCAGCCTGGCAAATCAAAGAGAGCGGACACAGATCGGAGCAAAACATCGCCCTTTCTGTCCGTCAGAACGGCTATCCGCACGAGAAATTCGCGTTTTTCTATATTTTTTACTGACAGTTGCGATGCGATTGCTATACTCCCCTCCCAGACAGCCCCAAAAGAGGCCCGCTTTCTCCTCTGTTTTTCATGAAAATTGTTCGCACTCAACTAAAGCACCAGCGCATCGAAGCGGAAATTCGGCAGCTGGTCCGCACTTTACCGCTCGGAGCAAAATTGCCCGCCGAGAGAGATCTGGCGGTAACGTACGGCTGCAACTTCCTCACGGTGCGCAAGGCCCTCAAGCAGATGGTGGACGATGGAAGCATCATCCGCCGGGTAGGCAGCGGCACGTTTGTCGCCCGCAACCAGGAAGTCGGTGAAACGGCATCCAGTAGGGGCGGAAAAATCGTGGGCATGATGGTTTACCAGGAGAGCAATGCGTATGCCTACCGCGTGGTGCAGGCCATTGCCCACGCCGGGCTGGAGCAGGATGTCGATCTGCGTTCGGGTTGGGTGAGGGATTTTGGCGAAGAAGCGCTGACCCAGGCGCAGCAGTTCCAGAAGGACGGCTGCACCGCCTTGACGCTTCCGTGGTTCCCTCATGAAAAAAGCGAGGAGGTGCGCGGCTTTGTGCAGCGCTGCCCGCTGCCCGTCAGCTTGGCGATGCTCATTCCCGGGTTGGAGAAGAATTGCTTTACCCAGCCCCAGTGCTTTGGCACCAGCACCAGCGTCGCCATCGAGGATATCTGCCACTATTACACCATCCTGGGCCACCAGCGTATTGCGCTGATCGGGCCGGATTCCGCGAGCGACGTTCTGCTCCAGAAGCGCCTGAGCGCCTATGCCTGCTATACCTCGCGGGAGAACCTCCCGAACCTTTGCGGGCTGGTGGGGCCCGGAGCGCAGGCCATGGACCAGTTGGCCGAACGCTGGAAGGGCTACCAGGGCGACCTGGCCATCATCAGTTACGACGACGAACACGCCCTGCGGTTCATGACGGCGATGCACAAGATCGGGCTGAGCGCTCCCGAGGACTACAATATCATCGGCTATAACGATACCGAGGCGAGCCGCTACAGCGATCCCCCTTTAAGCACGATTCACCAGAACTTTGAATACATCGGGCATTGGCTGCTCAAGAGCGCGCTGGGCCTGGCCCAGGACGAGATCTGCCAGTCGCCGGACAATCCCCGGCCCATCATGCTCGTGCGCTCGACCTGCGGCGGACGCGGAAAGATCGATGCCGCCCTCCGGCTCCAGCTTTCGGGCATGGACGTGACGGTGGAGGCTAACGGCCATTCTCCCGAAAAGGAGCTGGCAGCGGCTGGCACGCGTTAGGCCCCACGCCGTTCTGGAATAGATTGCTCCCCTCTTCATCTGGCGGCCCCCGGGGCTGGCCGCGCGGTGCGCAACGGCAAGACTACTTCGGAACTGACGGCCATTTCCGCAGAAAAACCATCCCCCTATGTATTCCGTGCGTTCCCTGCTGATCTTCCTGGCGTTTACCGTAGCTGCGGCGTTTCCGCTCCGCTGTGAAGCGGGTGCTCCCGCCGCCGGGTTCCGGGTTCAAGGACGCCTGCTCACCGGCCCGGGAGGGAAGGAAGTGCGCCTGCGGGGGTTCAATGTCTGCTGGTGGGTCCCGCCCACCCGCCAGGACGCCCTCGGGATCAAGGCGATGGGAGCCAACAGCGTCCGGTATATGTTCGGCTACCATCCGGCCGGAACCTTCGCGCCGGACCAGCTCGATTGCATTTGGAAGCAGGTCCCGCTTTTTACCGATGCGGGGCTTTGGGTCATCCCGGTCGTTCACGATTTTCGCAGGGACGGCCAGGGGCCCTACGATTCGCCGGAATTGGAGCGCGAGTTCCTGGAGATGTGGACGGAGATCATCGCCCGGCTGAAGGACAACCCTCGCGTTATCGCGTGGGAGCCGATCAACGAGCCGCACGATACCACCGACGAGAAGGTGGCGGCCTGGTATGCCCGGGTCATCGCCCATATCCGCAAGCTCGACCCGCGCCGACCCATCGTGGTGGAAGGCAACGGCTATTCCTGGCCGAAGAACCTCGTCGATTCGCTCAAGATGGAGGATCCCAACATCCTCTATGCGTTTCACTGGTATGGGCCGTTTGAATACACCCACCGCCAGTTGACGCCCCCGGCCGTTTACCCCGGCCCCTGGGGTCGCGACTGGATGGCGCAACAGATCGACCCGGCTGTCCGCTTTCGCGAAAAATACAACGTGCCGGTATGGTGCGGCGAATGGGGCGTCATGACCGCCTGCGAGGGGCATCCGCAATGGCTGGCGGACACCGCGGCCGTGCTGGAGGAGCGGCAATTCCCGTGGTCGCACTGGGCCTGGGCCAACAAACCGGGCAATTCGGATGACGGTTCGTTTGACATTAACCCGCAAAAACCAGAAATCTACGGGGTCCTGCAACGGATATTCCTCCAATACAATATTTCCAAACCTTCCCCCTCACCCCATCCATGAGCCCCGACCTGTTTGACAGCGGCTGGAACGCCGCCCGCATCGAAGAAGTTCTCTCCCGCCATCCCCGCCGCCCTTTACTTCCCCCTTGCGAGTCGCCGGAATGGCGGCGCGTGGCCGCCAACCCGGTCGCCGCGCGGTTGATCGGCCCCCTCCGGGCGCGGGCGGAGGCCGAATGCACCGAACCGCTGCCCGCCTTGACCGACGCGCTCTATGCGAGCTTCCGCCACACGGGCATTCGCCTCACGTTTGAGAGGGTTTACTTCGAGCGCCGCCGCCGTCTGGCCCGGGCAGCCGTCTCGCTTTTGCTAAGTTCCCCGGAAGATCCGTGGCGCGCGCGGCTTCAAGCCTCCATGCTGGAGAAATTCCGCGCCATCTTTGAAGAAGTCTCCTGGGCGCTGCCCGCGCACGTTAACTGGGACAATGAAGACGCCTGTGGAAAGGAGCCGCTCCAGATCGACCTTTTCTGCGCCGAAACGGCCAACCTGATGGCGGAAATGCTGGATCTTTTCGGCTCCGTGATTCCCGCCGATTTGCAGGCGCGCGTCCGGGAACGGCTCCAAACCGCCGTTTTCGAAAACTATCTGCGCCGCCCGTTCCACTGGAAAGTGTCCACCAACAACTGGAACGCCGTTTGCCACCAGGGGGTGATCGGAGCCGCCCTTGCCACGGTGGACGACCCGCATTTCTTGGCGGAGCTGCTGGCGGAGGCCCGGAAGCGCCTGCCCGCGTTCCTGAGCGGCTTCGGCCCGGACGGCGGCTGTTCCGAGGGACCGGGATACTGGAACTACGGGTTCGGCTGGTTCGCGGTTTTGAACGAACAGCTCGAAACCCGCACGGAAGGGGAACTCTCCCTGTTCGGAGTCAGCGAAAAAATCCGCGCCATGGCACAGTATGGCCCGCGCGTCTGCCTGCGCGGCGGGAATTTGGTGAACTTCGCCGACTGCGGGGCAACCGGCGGGTTGCGCCCCCCTCTCGTCGCCTACCTTGCCAAGCGCCTGGACGACGCGGATTGCCGTTATGCGACCTTCGAAGCCTATCGGAGCCTGGCCGCCGGGGCCATCGACCCGGATTCCGAGCGCAGCGATCTATTCCAGCTCGCCCGGCTGTTGCTGTTCTGCCCGGAGGATCTCTCGGCTCCCGCCACCGCGGCCCCGGCCGATTGCTATTTGCCCGATCTCGCCGTCGTCGTAAGCCACGGAACCGACCGCCGGGGCCACACCTGGGATTTCGCCGCCAAGGCGGGCCACAACGCGGAACACCACAACCACAACGATTGCGGCAGCTACATCCTCAACATTGACGGGGTCCGGCTCATCACCGAGATCGGCTCGCCGGAATACGTCCGCGATTTCTTCTCGCCGAAACGCTACGAGTTTCTCGCCGCGCGCACACTGGGCCATTCGCTGCCGATCATCAACGGCTGCGAGCAGCCGGAGGGCAGCCAATATGCCTCCAAGGTTCTTTCGCATGCCCTGGAGGCGGACCACACGGCCTTCCGCCTGGATGGAACGGCTTGCTACCCCGCCGAAGCCGGATGCAAGCGCTTCGTGCGGGCTTTCCGCTTTGAAAAGGAGGCAGGCAAGCTGACCGTGGAGGAGACGTTCGAGCTGGAGCGGACCGTATCGCTCGAAACCGCCGTCATTACCTGCCAGCCGGCGACGCAAAAGGAAAACCTTGCCGTCATCGAGGCCGGGGGATTGGCCCTCGCCATCCGCCCCGCCCCCGGGACGCGGCTCGACCGGATCGAACAGCACACCTATCAAAACCACGACGGAGTCGCCGAGTCCATTCAACGCCTGGTGTTCACCCCCGAAACACTCTCCGCCCAGGTGCGGCTGGCGATTGAGATAGAATTGCTGTAGTCCCGCCCCCGCGATTCGCATCGCCGCCTGGTTTTAAAGGGGGTTTCGCTCGATCCAGGTTTGAATCGCGGGTTTTTTACAGAAAGAAGCTGGCGATTAAAATAAAGTGCTTGCATAGCACCTGCATCCATTGCATTCTTTTGATCGCAAGCTAGATTGCGATCGATCATGCTCCCCCGCCCCCCATTCGTATCGAGCCGAAGCCGCGCACTTCAGGGCGCGCGCACAGGATTTACGCTGATTGAGCTGCTGGTCGTCGCCGCGATTATCGTAATCCTGCTCGCGCTGGCGGTCCCGGCCCTCTCCACGAAAAAGGCGGCGGATCTCAGCAATGCCACCTATGAGATCCAGGGGGCGCTGGAAATGGCCCGGAGCTATGCCGTCGCCAACCACACGTATACCTGGGTGGGATTCTTTGAAGAGGACGCCTCGAAACCGAGCGCACAACCGGCCGCTTCCGGTATTGGCCGCGTGGTGATCGTGACCGTGGCGTCCCGCGACGGCACCTCCATCTTCAACGAAGCCGCCGCCGAGACCACCGGGACTTCCCTGCCCTCCGTGCAGCCGCTCCGGGGCAGCGGTTTGGTGCAGGTGGGCAAGCCCATCAAGCTCGAAAACATCCACATCTGCACGCCGAGGAACACGAGCGCCGCGTTCACAAACCGGCCGGGCAACCTGCTGGAAGCCAAGGATCGCGTGGGCCTCAGCAACGGGGGCGATCCGCTGCTTTTCACGTTCCAGTATCCGCTCAATAGCCCCTCGGCGCAGTATACCTTTGGCATCCGGCCCGCCCCCGTCAAAAACGGGCTCGCCGCCCCGAGCGGGATCGTGATGTTCAACCCGCAAGGCGAAGCCATCTCCGACACCGGCCCCGTGCCCGGCGTCGCCACGTGCAAGGAGATCGCCATTCAAACCACGCATGGAACAGCACCCGATCCCGGCACCAATGCCGCGGCCATCGACATCAACGGATTAACCGGCCAGGCAACTATTTACCGTCCATGAAAACGCCCCATCGTTCCCCGTCTGGATTTTCACTCGTGGAAGTGGCCCTCGCCATTGGCATCGCGGGGTTCTGCCTCATCTCGATCCTTGGTCTCATTCCCGTGGGCCTGAGCGTGTCACAGAACGCCTCGGCCCAGAACGGGGCGGTCGGCATCATGGGCGCGATCGCCGCCGATCTGCGCAACGCCCAGACGACCGGCACCGCCTCCCCCTATTTCAAATTTTCGATTCCCGACACCACTGGAAAAACGCTCTACATGGATGAGGAAGGCCACTACGACCTCAATCTCCAGAACATTCCCAAAGCGCGCTACCGCGTGGAGGTGAAGACCATCTTCCAGCCCTCCGGCGCGGATCGCAGCGCGACCCGGCAGAAGGTGTTGATCACGTGGCCCGCGAGGGCGGCAGTGGGTGCGGCGCTGGGCACGGCGGAAAGCATTCTCGAACTGGACCGCAACTAATGAACACCCCGGAATCCAGAACGGCCACGCGGTGGTGCGCTCCCGGGTGCGGCGCATTCAGCTTGCTGGAGTTGCTCATTGTCATGGCCATTCTCGCCACACTGGCGTTAATGGTGACGTTGATGGTGGGCAACACCACCGTCACCATTAAGCAGGCCGAAAAACGCATGGACGCGGACGCACAGGCACGGCTTGTCTTTGACCGCATGGCGCGCGACTTCCAGGGAATGACCCGGCGCGCGGACATCAGCTTTCTCTTCGACTTCCGGCCGGGCAATGACGCGCTCTATTTCTTCAGCGAAGCTACCGGGCACTTTGCCGACAATGATCCCCACGGCACCGACACCGCCGCCCGCAACACGCTCTCGCTCGTCGGCTACCGCGTCAGCGACGCGATCAGCACCAATGCGCGCTTTGAAATGGAGCGCTTGGGGCGCGGTTTGCACTGGTTTGATTTCGCTCCCACGCCCACGGGCGATTCCACGGCGGTCTGTTACCTTCCCGCCACGATCGCCGTCAATTTCAGCGCTCCGCTGGCCGATCCCTACAACAATTCGTCCAACCTGCGCTCCGCCGCCGGTTCCGCCGTGCCGCAATGGGATGTCATTGGCGACCAGGTGATCCGCATGGAATGCTGTCTACTGCTGAAGGACGGCACCTTTTCGGCGATCCCCGTCACGAAACCCAAGGGCGGCTCCGGCGCGATTACCTATGTCGCTGCGGACGCGCCGCCCACCGCCGCCGACGATGCAGGGAGGGGATACGCCGCCGGCTGGCGCTGGTATGATCAAACCCATCGCGTCGGCTACATCTGCAAAAACGCCAGCAGCGGGAGCGCCGTTTGGAGTCCCCTGGGGCTTCAAGATGTCAGCGCCGTCATCGTGGCTATCGCGGTGATCGACGGCCGGAGCCGTCTCCTTGCCAGCACGGAAGCCCTCTCCAGATTCTCCGCGGCCCTGCCGGACTTCGATCCCGGCAACCTCTCCACCGACCCCTCCGGCAATCCCCGGCTGATGAGCGTCCTCTGGCAAGAGGCGGTAAACCAGCCGTCCTTCGCGAGGCAGATGGGCCTGCCCGCATCGGCCGCCTCGGGCGTTCGCATTTACCAGCGGTATTTCTATTTCTAGGCTCCCCCCTCCTTATGAATGAACGGCTGCATTTGATGCCACAAGACCGCTCCAAGCCCGCGCGCCGGCATTCCCAACGCGGCGTGGCGATTGTCATCGTACTGGCGGTCATCGTCCTCCTGGCGGGGCTTGTGATGGCTTTCTTTTCGCGCGTCAGTGTCGAGCGCACCGCCACCAACAGCGACGTCAGCGCGGCCAAGGCCGATCTCCTGGCGCGCTCGGCGCTGGACAGCATCGTCTCCGACCTGAAGCAGGAGATCGTCGTCAGCTCCAGTTCCGTTGTGGTGGGGACAGGCGCCAACGCCACAACCCTTTACCTCCCGAAAACCCCCGCCGCCATCCTCCCCGCCCGCAGCGGAACGCCGGGGACATCTCCCGATCCCATTCCCAACCTGATCCGGCGCAGCGTGCGCTACGATGCGATCGCCGTCTCCAGCAGCGCCTCGGCGGTGAACTCCAGCACGGACGTTTCTCTCAATGGCCGGTCCGTCAGCCCCGCCCGATGGAACGCCCACTACCTGATCCCGCGTCTGAACTATTCCAGCACGGACGTTGATTCCACGCCGGTTGGCGATTTCACGGCTCCCGACTGGGTCTTCGTCAATCGCAACGGCCGCGTCGTGCTCGCCACGATCAGCGCCGCGCTTTTCAACGCCGCGCAAAGCAACCAGAGCTTTGTGATCGGCCGCTATGCCTATGCGATTTACGACGAGGGCGGCCTGCTGGATGTCAATGTCGCCGGGTATCCCTCCGCGGCCGGAGCCACGGCGGTGGGCCGCAAGGGGCCCTCCGCTTTTGCCGATCTCACGCAACTCCCCACGGAGAATGGCACGCTCTCGGCGTCCCTGGTCGATAAACTGGTCGGCTGGCGCAACTATGCCACCGCCCAGCCCGCCGGAGCTTTCCCCGGGTTCACCTTCGACTCCACCTCGGCAAACCGTTACCTCGGCTACGTCACGACCAATACGAACGGTTTCCTAAGTCTCTCCGGCACCACCTTCAACAGCCGCACCGACCAGGCGGTGCTCACCCGTCAGCAACTCCTCCAACTGGGCCGCAGCCTGGGAATGAGCCAGAACGCGTTCCAATACCTCGGCACGTTTTCGCGCGACCTGGAACAGCCTTCCTTTATCCCGAATCCCAACCGGCCCAAGGTTCAGGCGGCGGCGGGCAACAATAGCGCGACGTTCGGCACCGGGAGCGATGCCTTTGGCAACGACCGCGACGCCACCGACGCTTCCCGCGATATCAATCCCCCCTTCCTCTCCGTGCGCGTTGCCACCCCCTTCACGCGCTCCGACGGATCCGCCGCCACCGTGGGCGAACCGCTTATCAAGAAGCGTTTTCCCCTCTCCCGCCTGGGGCTGATCCTGCGCACATCCACCGCGTCCAAAAGCGAGAATGACCCGATCTATCACCACTTCGGCCTTTACCGCTCCAGCACGACCGAGCCTTGGCATTACGATCACGGCAACACCACCGGCATCCTGCGGCTTGCGGGCGTGGCGGGGCTGGCCGCGGGCCGCGAACCGGATTTCTTCGAACTCCTCAAAGCGGCCATCAACGTCGGCAGCCTTGGCAAGGGCGGGTGCAATGGCACGGCGGTGGCATGGAACGTCGCTTCATCGGCGAACAACTTCCAGCAATATAGCCACGACACCCTGGTCGATCTCCAAGTCCTGCAAATCGGGGCAAACATCATTGACCAGTATGACAGCGATAGCTTCCCGACCCGCATTTCTTTCTCGGGAGACGCGCTGAAGGAAGCGCGCGGCGTCGAGGATCTGCCTTACCTCTACCGGCTGCGCACGCGCCCGGTGAAGGCCTCGGGAACAAACTCGTCGATGCTGTTTATCACCCCGGAAGTGTGGAATCCCCACGCCGCGCCCGCCACCCCTCCCACGGACGCTCCGGCGCAAATCCGCTTCCGCGCGGAAGACACCGTGGCAAGCATGCCCTGCAAGGCGAAGATCCTCTATTACCCGCCGAACAAGACCGACCCGGCGCCCAGCACCACCATCACCATCGACTGGGCCTCGGCGGGAACGCTGACCTTTAACAACAGCAGCTCCAACTTCCGCGAATCGACGTTGCTCACCGAGCAGAACATTCCCGCCGGTTCCAGCCTGGCCGGCACGGTTTGCAACGAAAACACCACCAGTAAGAACCTGGTGGGCCTCCGGGCCGCAGCCTTTGACTGGATCTACAATCCCGGCGGCGGCGGTGCGCAAACCATGTATCTGGGCGATACGGATTACGGCCCGCAGACTTATTACCTGGAATACTATGACGGGGCCAACTGGGTCGTTTACGATCAGCAGTATTACCAGTGGAGCGCTCTTAAAATCCCGCTCAACGGCAGCACGGACCAGATGACCAATCTGCAAGCCTTCAAATCCTACATGCCCGGCGGCGTTCGCACGGATCCGAGAACTTCCCGGTGGGGAATAACGCTCTCGAATTATTTCTACATGTATGTGCCGATCGACGCCGCCAACTATATCTACCCTTCACAGTGGCCCGATCTGACCAATCCATCGGCCGGAGCCCACGCGGGAGGGCCTGGCGACAACGGAATTCTCAATAACTACTCCAGTTATACCAACGATGAATACGGGAACCAAACCGGCAAATACCGGGGATTCCAGGCGGGGTATTTGACCGAGAACAGCGTGCGGCCTTGCCAAAGCATGTACACCCCGCCGGGAGACCTCGCACATTACGCCCGCGACCCCGACGGCGTCCCGCGCCGCGCCATGGGCGGCTACGCCTCCGATCCCAACAACGGCGGCAGCCTCTCCTCGCCCGCCGGCCTGCCCATGATTACCAACAACAACGCCAGCCGCCCGATCATCTTGAACCGGCCCTTCCGTTCCGTGGCCGAGCTGGGCTATACCTTCCGCGAAAGCCCGTGGCGGAATCTCGATTTCTCCTTCCCGGAAAGCGCCGACGCCGCGCTGCTCGATGTTTTCTGCATCAACGAACCCGGGAACCCCGAGGGCATGGTGGCGGGGAGGGTGAACCTGAGCACCCGCCAGGCGCCGGTTATCCAGGCGCTTCTCGGCAGCGCGCTGGCCGACGATCCCAACGGGGTGAAGTTGAGCGACGCCCAGGCAAAGAGCATCGCCGCGCAACTCGTCAGCCGCACCAGCGGCACCCTCCCGCTCACCAACCGTTCCGAACTGATCGGCCGTTGGAGTTCATCAGTCACGAGCGCGGCGGCCGCGGGCACGGCCATCAAGGCCAACGCCGACCCCGATGTCTACTATTCCGGATTCTCCTCCGACATCGGGAAGGCCAGCGGCGTGAGCGGCTCGCCCGTCGCGCTGATCCCCCGGCAACGCGAGGCCGTCATGCGCGCCCTGGGCGACGCAGGCAACACCCGCACGTGGAATTTGTTGATCGACGTCGTGGCTCAAAGCGGACGTTACCCGGCCGGCCCGAAGACGCTGGCGGACTTCGTCGTGGAAGGAGAAAAGCGTTATTGGCTGCATGTCGCCATCGACCGCTACACCGGCAAGGTGCTCGACAGCCAACTGGAGTGTGTAAAATGATGATCCCGAGCAGCAAACTCAGCAAAACCTTCTTTGGCGCGGCCTTGGCCTTGTGCCTTTCCCTGTCGGCGCTTCACGGCCAGTCCGAACCCGCCAATCGCCTTCCCTCCGGGCCTTTGATCGCGGCCCGCGCGCCCGATTTTGCGCAATGGGATGTGGAATGCCGCTCCGCCACGGGCGACAAAACGCACAACGCCTCCGGCACGCCGCACATCGCGCAAGTGACCGTCATCAAAACAGGGGAGATCCAGTATGAGAAGACCACCTATGGCGACGGCACGGCAAAAGAGCGCTGGACCAAGGGTAGCTTCAACGCGGTGAAGGAGCCGGGATACCGCGGCATCATCATCCGCCCCAGGCTGGAGCAAGGGGGCGATTTCCCCGACTTCGATTGGGTCTCGGCGGAAAACTATCTCGGCCGGACGCGGATGGATTCGCGCGACTGCATTGTTTTCCGGCAGCAAATGTATCCCCTCCGGTTCCAGGACCCCGATTTCTTCCGGGCGCTCACCAATGGAGGAAAAGGGGAACCGGGCGCGGATCTGGGGGCCAAGGTGGAAGTGACGGCGTGGATTGATTTGGCGACGCGGTTTCCGGTGCAGTTGAAGATCGGCAACGACTTGCGGGTCTACCGCTTCAGCGCGCCTCCCACGACCCCCTTGGTTCTTCCCGATGCGTTTGCCAAGACTGTCAGCGAAACCGAAAAGCGGATTCAAGCGCTCACCCGCCCGCTTTCTCCTCCGTAGAGCCTGCCGCGCCGCTGTTCCCCTTTTTTGACCTTTTTTCTCCCCCCCCGGGGCACATAAAAACCTCTTACGAAATGTCCACTTTGAAAAATTTCCACGGAACCGTACACGTCGTCTTCAGTTCGCACTGGGACCGCGAGTGGTATCTTCCCTTCCAGAAGTTTCGAGCGAAACTCGTGACCGTCCTGGACCGCATTCTCGCGGAACTCGAATCGGGGCATCTGCCCGCTTACCAGATGGACGGCCAGTTCATTCCCGTGGAGGATTATCTCGAAATCCGGCCGGAAAAAGAACCGCTCCTGCGCCGGATGATCGCCGAGGGGCGTTTCCGCGTCGGGCCGTGGTATAACCTGCCGGACGGTTTCCTGGTGAGCGGGGAGTCGATGGTGCGCAACTTTCTCCTCGGCATGAAGCGGGCGGAAGCCTTCGGCCGGACAAGCCGGATCGGCTGGCTCTGCGACATCTTCGGGCACAACAGCCAGACGCCGCAGATCCTTTCGCTGCTCGGCATCGACAACGCCTTTGTGTGGCGCGGCGTCGATCTCGGCGTCAGCAATCCCTTCCTGTGGCAAAGCCCCGACGGGACGCAAGTCCTGACGCACCGTTTCCACGAGAACGGCTATACCGACTTTGGCTTCGATGTCCGCAAGGCCAACCGGCCGGACGAAATCCCGACGCTGGACGACATGGTGTGCAGCGCGCTGGCCCATTTTGAGAAAACGCGCGCCGCCAGCAAGTCCGAGGAGCTGCTGATGTTCGACGGCGGCGACCACATGGAGTTCGACCCGGCGATTCTCGACGTCATCGCCAAGCTCAACGAATCGGCCGGACGGGAAGCGTTCAAAGTCTCGACCCTCGACCAGTTCATGGACGCCCTGCGCAAGCGGCAGCCCGAGACAATGGTCGTCCGGGGGGAACTCCGCGAAAACGCGAAAATGGGCACCTTCGGTTGGCTGATCCCGGGGGTCGGCAGCAGCCGCGTTCCGCTCAAGCAGGCCAACCACGCGGCGGAAACGCTGCTCACGCTCTGGGCGGAGCCGTGGTGCGCCGCCGCTCATCACGCCCTCGGCAGCGAATACCCTGCGCGCGCGCTGGAACTGGCATGGGAGTATTTGCTCAAAAACCATCCCCACGACAGCATTTGCGGATGCAGCACCGACGAGACGCACGAGGCGATGCCCTACCGCTTCGCGCAAAGCCGTCATATCGCCGAGCACCACCTTGAGACTTCCCTGCGCGGGCTCGCCGCCGCCGCGTTGCATGACAAGATCCAACCCCGCGACCTCGGCTTGAGCCTCTTCGCTCCGGCCGCGGGCGCGCCGCAGGCGCAACCGGAGGTGACGATCCGCCTTCCGAAAGACTGGCCGCAATTCAGCGAGTTTTTCGGATTCGAAACCAAACCCTCCCTGCGCCTTTTCGATCTCCAGGGCAACGAGGTCGGCTATCAGCTTCTCCAGGTCGTCCCCTCCGCCCCGCATGTCCGGATGCCCCCGTTGCATTTCCCGGCATCCGAGGTTCGCCAGGGCATTCGCATCGCGCTCGACACCGCCATCGCCCCCGGCGGCGCGCGCCACTTCGTGGCCAAA
>JAQTMF010000018.1 GCA_028714515.1 Chthoniobacteraceae bacterium
GGATCTCCGGGCCGCTCCTGGACCGGATCGACATCCACGTGGAAGTCCCCGCCGTTCCCTTTAAGGACCTGACGTCTTCCCAGGCCGCCGAATCCTCATCCGTCATCCGGGACCGGGTGCTCGCGGCGCGCGCCATCCAGCAAAAGCGGTTTGCTGGCTCCCCCTCCATCCGCTGCAACGCCCGCATGACCAGCAAAGCGCTGAAAGCCCATTGCGCGCTGGATGACGACTCGCGCGAGTTGCTGCGCATGGCGATGAGCGAGCTGAACTTGAGCGCCCGCGCTCATGACCGCATCTTGAAAGTCGCCCGCACCATCGCCGACCTGGAGGCCGCCCCGGCAATCGCCTCCTCGCACTTGAGCGAGGCCATCCAATACCGCACGCTGGACCGGAATTTGTGGGTGTAGCGCCCGGGCGCATTCATCCCGGCGTTTAATACGACTTCGATAGCGAAAAGATGCCTCTCCGCCTGAAAGGCCGGAGAGGCATCGGAAGCCCGCGAACTCAGATTCTCCGGGACTTTATGCGCATACGCTGGACCCCCGCCAACATGCCCAGGCCCGCAACGACCATCGCCCACGTCCTTGGCTCGGGAACGGCCGTGTATTCCAAGTTGATCCCATCGCTCGCATATTGCAGCGAAAACGTTCCTTGCGATGAGGCAAGGGAATCCAAGTTGCTGGCGGCGAACGTGCCGTTTCGCGCATTCCCATTCAGGCTTACCACCGCCCAAGTGTGATCGGAATTCCAAAAACGATCGTCGGCCCCGGGCGCGCCAATGCCGTCGGTCAGCGAGAGCGTAAAGACCGAATTCTCCAAATCCAGGCTCAGTGTCTTGCCGGTCCCGTCGAACTTCAATTGGGAAAATCCCGCCGTCTCGCTGAGAGCGCCAAGCGAGAACTTGAACTCACCGTCAATCGTCACGCTGCCGTCCAAGGTCAGCACGTTGTTTGATTGCGTCACGGCATCCATGACCGGCCCGGTTCCATTCCCGGTATTCCCGGCGGTAATCGTGCCCTCAACCATGACGTCGCCGTTGATGGTGCCATGGCCTCCCATGATGCCGCCGTTTACGACCGTGGTGGTGCCTCCGCTCAATGCCCCGTTCACCGCGAGCGCCGCATTGATATTGACGCCGCTGCCGGCCGCCAGATTGCCATTGATCAACGTCAAGCCGCTCGCGGCGGAGACAATGCCCGTGGCCTTCGCGGTTCCGGTCATCCTGCCGCCGTTGAAGGTTATGGCGCCCAGTGTCAGGCCGTATCCGTCAATCGTGCCGCCATTGACGGTCGTGCCGTTCACGATACCGCTTCCTCCCAACGTCGCTCCGTTCGACACGGTTACGGCGCTGTCGGCCGCCAAGGAACCGGCAACTTCCAAGCGGCCCTCGCTGACGATCGTCGAGCCGGTGTAGGTATTGTTATTCGCAAGAATCTGCGTGCCGGAACCGACCTTGATCACCGCGCCAATACGCCCGGCGCCGGTGTTCGCATCCGCGATAACGCCGCTGAATAGCCCGGAATCGTCATGATTGCCAACCGTAAGGACGGTGGTTCCCGCCGCGGCCGCGCCGAGGTTCACCACCGTCGCGGTGTTTCCATTCAGGCCGCCGATGAAGGGCGCCGCCGCCGTGAAGTTCGCCACGGCCGCGCCATTGAGGGTTAAGCTGCCGGTGCCAAGGCCGGAATTGCCGGCGACCGCAACGGTTCCAATATCGATGATCGTTCCGCCCGTATAGCTGTTATTGCCAGAAAGAGCGAGCACCGCCGCGTTCGTTCCGGTCCGGTGCAAACAACCGTCTCCGCTGATCGCCCCACTCAGCGTTACGACGCCCGTCTTCACGTCGAAGTAGTTGTCGCCCACATTGGGTTTGAGGATGAAGTCGCGCGCCGTGTCAAACGCCGCCGAAAATACCAGCGTCCCCCCCGCATGGGTGACTATGTTGGAGGAATCGCCGAAGCGCGCGTCCTGGTCAACAGACACATATCCGTTGCCGGATGCGCCGACCGTGATGCCGCCGCTGAAGGTATTCGCTCCGCCCAGGCTGATGCCTCCGCCGTTCCCCGCGAGAATCGTCACCCCGGAAGACCCGGTGATCTCCGTATTAATCGCCGTGACATACGCATTCCCACTGTTGGTGATAACGCCTTCCCTGGAGCCGAACGCGAGCGTGCCGGAGGCAAGCGTGATATTTTTCGCGGCGGAGTGGTTTATGTTAACGGCCCCGCTTGTGATAGCTAGTGTGCTTCCGTTTAAGTTATAGGAGTTCGCCGCCGTAGCGCCCGCATTGTCAAAGAGGAACGAGTTAACGGTAAGGTCGCTATTTGCCGCGGCGATCAGCGTGCCGCCCGCGGCGGTATTGGGAGCGGAGCGCAAGTTGTAGGTTTTTCCGCCGCCCGCCGCGGCGATCGCCTGGTCGATCGTCGCCGTCGTGCTGTTATTGGCTTGAACGAACTCGCTTGCCAAGAGCGGCCGCAGAGTCTGGGTGGCGGTGTCGTAGGTAAGGAAATTCGAGCCCGAGCTGGCGGCCGCGGAACCTGTGCGCGCCCAGGGGATAATGGAAACCGTTGGGGTTCCTCCCGCTCCGCCTCCGCCGATATAATCGCCTCCCGTGGGCGCCGCGGCGACTTTGACCACGTTGCGCGATGAAGCCGCCCCACCCTCGCTTGTGATGCCGAAACTGTCGCCGCGAAAATTCACCACCGCTCCCGCGTTGCGGACAATCGAGCTTGCGATGAGCGACTTTTGGTTGCCCCCCGCCGGCGTTGTGCCGAGCGTGACGATGTTGAACCCGGAGTTTATCGTCAGCGTCCCGATGGACTCCGCGACGGAGCTGGCGGCGGCGCTATTCAACGCCAGCGCCCCCTTGTTCATCGTGATGGCGCCGTTATCGGCGAGGCGGTCGCTATTGACCGCTTCGGTGTTATCGAGGATTACGCTGCCGCCATTGATGGCAATGCCGCCGGTATGCGTGACCGCCCCGAAAGTGCCCGACAACGTGAGCGTGGAGCTGACCGCCGTGGACCCGGTGTAATCCTGCGCGGCGGAGACGTTCACAACGCCGCCGCCCTGGATAAGGACGTTCTTGCCGGAGCCGGTAAGCGTGTCCGCCGTGAGGGCAAGCGTACCCGCGCCGCCGCCCACGCGGAAGGTGCCGTCGCCGCCCGCTGTCAGTATGCCGGTGTAGGTCGCCGTGCCGGTAGTCGCCGCGACCAGACCGGCATAGCCATTGCCCAGCGCGGATTGGTCATAGTTTTCTGTGACGGTGATGGCGGCCGAACCCGTGCCCAGCCCGTAGCTGAATGCGGAATCGGAGGAAATCGCGGCCGCGAGCTGGCTTTGCGTAAGGGCGGCGGTGCTGCCAAAGCGCGTGTTGCCGTAAAGGCGAACGCCGGTTACGCCCGTTAAGGTGGCGGCGTTCTCAATCGCGACGGCGCCGCCGCTTGCATAGAGCTCCCCACTCACCAGGCGGTTTCCCTCGCCCGTCGCGACCACGGGCGCTCCGTTCACCGCGAGAAAGCCCGACATGGGGGATGTGTTCGCCAGCGTGACAACGCCCGTTCCGCCCGCAAAGAGCCCTCCGGTGGCCGTTTTCCCGCCGGAGATGGTTACCGCGCCCGTCCCGAGAATGCTGAGACCCAAACGGGTGCCGCCGCCGCTCTCGCCGATCGACTGCGCCATATTCACCGCGGAGTTGGCGGTGACGGTGCGAATCACATTATTCGCGGCGGAACCGATCGTGAACGCGTTCGGCGTATTCAAGCCGGCGGAGCTAAAGGTCAGGGCGCCCGTGTTCGCCGTATCGCCGAGCGTCACATCCCCGCCAATGACCACGGCGTTGCTGATCGTGTGCGCGACGGCGCCATTGCTCGAAAGTTTTCCCCCATTGAGCGTCACGGTGCCGGTGCCAAGAGCGGCGCTTTGAAGCGCGCCCTCCGATATCACCTGGTCCACGCCGATCCGAACGGAATTGGAACTCGCGCTTCCATTCGCGGGCATATTCAACACATAGCCGCCGGAAAAGGTGTTGGCCCCCGTGAAGATCACGACGTGCGCGCTGCTGTTCGCGGCCGCGTTTGCCTGGGTCAGCTTGCCCGCGCCGCTGACAATTCCGTTCACGGTAAGCGGAGCGGCGCTTGAATCGTTGGTGGTCCCCCACGTTTGATCTGCCGACAAGGACAAATTCGCGCTAATGGTGACGCCATTGCCAACGCCGATGGTGATGCCGTTGGAGCCGATGGTAAGCGTGTTCGAACCCTGAATGGCAAACGTTCTGCCGGAGTATGAACTGGTGCGGGGCGCGATGACTAGACCGGCGACGGAATAATCACCGTCCAGCGTAATCGTCCTGTTGTTTGCATAAGGGCCGAAATTGGCGACGTCATTCACACCGGGGACATTGCCGGTACTCCACTTGGTGGTGTCCGACCAATTGCCGGTGTCTCCATTGGTGGAGGCCCAGTTGACTGTCGCCGCGCCCGCGGGGGACGCGGTCAGACTTAGTGCTACCGTGGCAAGCAACGCTGCAGCCGTTGCGTTAAAGGAGAGGGGGAGGGGATTGCGTTTCATAGGAAGGGGTTGGGAGTTTGCTATCGAAACAGAAGCCGGGGCAGTCCGGATGGTAGGATATTCGGATGATCGAGCAATAGGACCGTTGCGCAAATCGTTGCAATGCCCGCGATATGCGGTTCGCTGGCTTTCCCGATCAAATATCGGCCGGGCGATTCTCCGCCGCCGCCACGCCGGAATTTTCGCGGTCCGCGGCGGCATGCCGGGCGTCGAGGACAAGGTGGGCGTTGCGCATCATTTCCTCATTGATCGGGAACCGCCAGGCGAACAGCAGGGCGAGGAACGTGAAAAGGAAATTGGGCGCGTAGGCATAGAGACGAAGTTTAAGCAGCACGGCGGGAGCCTGCTGCGCAAGCGCCTGGTTGAACCCGGAGAACGATACGAGATAGCCCACGATCAGCACGCAGAGAGACCCCTCGATTTTTCCGATAAACGAGATAACCGCTCCATACACTCCCTCCCTCCGCAGGCCGGTCTCTATTTCGTCGAGGTCGCAGATATCCGGCATGAACGAGCCGATGAAGATCAAGGCGAGCGTAAACGCCGGAGCGCACAGCACGGTGGTGACGATTTGCAGGTAGGGGTAGTGCGGATTTTGAACCAGCGGCTGGAGCAAGGAAGTGCCAAGCAGGATGCCCAATCCAAGCCGCAGGCCTTTCGTCTTCCCCATGCGGCGGCTGATCGGCGTTGCAAAGGGAAGTTGCGCGAGGGCGACGAGCGCGTAGAGCGTCCCGCCGACGCCGGTGATCTTCATCGCCAAAGACTTGTCTCCGCCGCAAATGTAATAGGTGTTGATGTAAAAGACGAGGCCGCCAAACACCGTGGTTCCAAGCGTCATAAACACTCGGATAAAAACCAGGCGGCGGAACGGGCGGTTTGTCAGCGTGGTTCGAATGGAGGCCCAAAGGCCGAGGTTTTTTTTTGCCGTTTGACGGGAAAAACGCTCACGGCAAAAGAGCACGGGAACAATCCCGCAAAGCGCGACCACGATGGCCAGCGGGATGGAGATCCACCGGACGCCGTTGATTTCTCCTCCAAAGACGGGACGCAAGGCCAGCCAGTAAATCCAGTTCGCGATCATGAACGGAATCACCGTGAAGAAGATCACGACGGCGTTCATTCTGGTTCGCTCGTGGTAATCGTCCGTCAATTCGTAGCCGAGCGCATTGAGCGGCAGCATGAATAGGGAACAGGCGATCCCGTTCAGGGTGCAAATGGTAAGCAAAAACGCAAACTTGGCGTGATCGCTCCAATCGCGGCCGACCCACCAGACTCCCACCAACAAAATCGACGTTACGATGGAACCTGCCAGAATATAGGGGCGGCGACGGCCCCATCGCGAACGCGTGATATCGGAGAGATAGCCAAGGCAGGGATCGAGAAAAGCGTCAAGAAACGCCGGGATCGTCCGCGCCCAGCTGATAAGGACGGCGCTCAAGCCAAACCCCGTATTGAAAACAGGCATCAGCAAAGCGGTCCATGCATTCGTCAAAAGCGACTGGCCAAAGTTGCCGATAGCCCATGAAAAGAGCGACTTGTTGGGAATTCTGGAACTCTTTTGAGGGGCGGATTGATTGGATGCCATAGAATGGGGGGGAGGAGCGGCGAAGGGAAGTGTCATCGCCGGGGCGGCGCAGGGGAGCCGTCCGGACAAAACTCTACACGCCGCGGTGGCGGCCCTCCATTCCAACCGAGCGCAACCCGTTGCACAGTCGCCCCGGGTCATCGCCGCGCAACGGATTGCACAACCCTGTCATTGTCTCTCCGGCGTCAGCTTTTAGAGTCGCCTCGCTTTGGAAGCGCCTTGCTTTCCCGTCTTTGCGATGCCGGCGAGTCCCGCCCGCTTACAAGATCTTCATCCAAACCACGAAACAACCGAACATCATTCTTCGCCCACCTGTCCCTATGGATTCAGCCCTCGCAAAAGAGGCCGCGCAGACCTCTCTATACAACCAGCCGCCGCAACCCCTTCCATATTTCCGGGAAAGCGGCGCCCCCATTTCCATTAACTATACCTGCCGGCTCAATGGGGAGCCCGCCTACGTGCATAACTTCAGCGGATTCGCGGGCGGCGACATCTCCTGGGTCTCGTTCGATTTCCGCGAAAGCGCCACCGTCTCCGTCACCGCTTTGCGCAATGTGGACAAAGCCGAAGTACGCCCCGCCTCCGCGGCGATCGCCGTAAAGCTCGAAGACAACACCGCGACGCTCACCGTCACCGGTCCGTGCCGCTTGTTCCTCAAATGGGAAGACGGCTTCGAACTTCCTTTCCATATCTTCGCCAACCGCATCGAAGAAGGCGCGCCAAAGCATGCCGCGCCGGGCGTGCATTACTTCGGACCGGGAACGCACCGGCCCGGTGTGATTCGTCTTTCAAGCGGCGAAACGCTTTACATCGCCGACGGCGCGATCGTTTACGGAGTCATTGAAGCCGAAAACGCCAAACACGTCGCGGTGCGGGGGCGCGGCATCCTTTGCACCTCGCATCTCGATCGGAAAAGCAAAGAAACCTACGAAGTCAACGGCGTGCCCCGGGAAGTCGTGAGCTTCCGCAACTGCACCGATATCGAGGTGGAAGGCATCACCATTCTCGACGCCCACCACTGGACCGTGGTCTTCAGGAACTGTGAGCGCGTTCACGTTTCGAACATCAAAATGTTCAACGAACGCAGCTTTTCGACGGACGGCATCAACCCGGTGAATTGCCGCGACGTGCTCATCGAGAACTGCTTTGTGCGTTGCAAAGACGACTGCGTCTCCATCAAGGGATTGGACAATCGCTATCCGGGCAACGCGGCCCCCATACGGAACATCGTTGTTCAAAATTGCGTCTTCTGGAGCGACAACAACAACGGCATCGTTGTCGGCTCCGAAACCAAGGCGCAAACGATTAGCGATATCCTATTCCGTAATATCGACCTTCTCCGCGTAAGCAACACTTGCGGAGACTATGCCGGCGCGCTCTCGGTCATCTGCCTGCACGACACGGATATCAGCGGCATCCGCTTTGAAGACATCCGCATCGAACACTGCCACGGCCCCTACTTCAACTTTTTCTTCTGCGACTCCCTCTTTCGCATCCCCGGCGCACGCCAGCCCAAAGGGGGGACGTTTCGCGACATCACGCTCAAAAACGTGAGCGTCGTCGGGGGGCCGGATCGCCGTTCGTACATTATGGGGTTCGACGAAAAACGCATGATCGAAAATGTCCGCATCGAAAATCTCCGAATTCATGGCCGCCTGATTCACAATGCGGACGAGGGCCGCATCCAGATCAACGAATTCACACGCAACATCCGGTTCCTCTGCGGCGCCGCGCCCGAGCCACCGGATGGCCAATCCGTCCCGCCCTCCCGGCAAGGCGCGCAAAGGTCTTCTTCGGCGGCGGAAAAGCAAACCTCCCCTTAAGCCGCACCCGCACAAGCCAACGCCCCATCCCGGCCCGGCGGGGAGCCGCGCAACGAATTGCACCTTTTGGCGGTTGCTGAACAAAAGCCTATGTATAGAATGGAAGCAACGGAGATAAACCATCGCCGTGAAATCCCCCCTCCCGCCTAAACGGTCGTTCCCGTCGTTGCAAACAGGCCCTCCCCGCCGCGGTTTCAGCCGCCCGCCGGGGCTGCCCGCGAATGGGTGATCGCCCTTCCCCCCTCTTCTTTCCTCGTGAACAGAAATTCAGCGTTCCACCGCCAAGATGCCGTCGCCCTCGTTCTTGTGCTCGGTTCTCTCTGCATCGTTTCCGCCCTCATCATCGCCTTTTTCGCCTCGGTGATGACGGAAAGAGCGGCGACCCATTCCTACGCGGTGAACATCGAATCGCGGAAGCTGGCCCATGAGGCAATGCACATCGTCGTGGCGCAAATCGGCGAAGCCACCAACCCGTACAGCCCCGACGGGACCACCGAGACCCAAAGAGCCTGGATCTCGCAACCGGGTCTGATTCGCACCTTCGACACAACCGGCAATCCGGTCACCGCCTACAAACTATATTCCGCAAGCAGCATGCGCGAAACGGGAGCCTTCGATCCCGCGAATTCCGCCGACTCGTCCCCCTCGAACTGGGCAAGCTCCCCCGGCTTGTATACCGACCTGAACGCGCCGGTCCTGGTGTCGGATTCGAATGGCGCGGCCACCGTCGGCTCCGAGAAATACAATCCAGTCTACCCCATCGTCGATCCCACGGCCGGTTTCGATGCGGCGAACAACGCATCCGGCGTGCACGGGTTTTCCATTTCCAACGCTCCGGTGGACGCCTCCGCCGCCTTTCCCAATCCCGCGCCAATGCCCACCCGCTGGCTTTACGTGCTGCGGGATGGCGCCATCGCGGCAGGCGCGGATAACGGCTCGGCCGTCACGGTAAACGGCGCGACAAAAGCCAACCCGATCGTCGGCCGCGTCGCGTTTTGGACGGACGACGACACTTGCAAGGTGAATATCAATACGGCCGCGGGCGACCTATGGGATTCCCAGGACCCGGGGTCCTTCATGGACATGCCCCACGCAAACACGACCTATGAAACAAAGCTGGCTTCCTATCAGCCCGTCAATCACGAGTTTCAGCGCTACCCCGGACACCCCGCGACAACCTACCTGAGCGCGGTCTTCCCCTTTCTTGGGCAGCAGGATCTGGCGTCCATAGCGCCGAGGATTGTATTCGGCGGATCAAAGGGCGGGACGGCGGCATCCACCACCGCGCTTGTCAGTGACAAAGACCGGCTCTATGCCTCGACGGACGAACTGCTTTACTCCGGCACCACCTTCTCCGCCTCCGCTCCGCTTGCCAGAAAGACCAACCTTGAAACCACCGGCAACGCCGCCTTCACGGCAGAGGTCATCGCCAAAGACGGGTTTTTCGTGACCGCCCACAGCCGTGCGCCGGAGGTCAACCTTTTCAACCGCCCCCGTGTCACCATCTGGCCGGAAGCCGCCGCCGCGGGCGACAGCGACGGCTCCGCCGCCCTCTACGGAACCAGGACCACTTTCGACAAAACCATCGCCTTCTGTTCCACCGTCGGCGGAAAGCCTTTCTATTTCGTAAGGAACAATTGCACGAGCCCGACGGAAGACTACCTCGATTACCCGCGCAACCGGCAACTCTACCGCTATTTGCAAAACCTGACCGGCGACGCCGCCTATGCGGCTGCGATTCCCGGCTTCGGTGGAAACTTCAAATCCAAATACGGCGACGATCGCGACCAAATCCTCACGGAAATATTCGATTACATCCGCTGCACCGATCTGGCCGATTCCAACCTGCCGGTTGCGAGCCGTTATGCCATCGGCCCGTCCACCCCCGTCGCCATCAGCAGCGCGCCGTCGGGAATGGGCCAGGTGGTTCCGATCGAGATTGCCGATCCCACCAAGACGCGCGGCTTCGGGCGAATGCCGACGGCCTATAGCCCGACACTGTTCTTCTACGCGACCGCCGGCACTCCCACGACGAACCACGGCACGGTGACGGGAATTCAAGCGTTGTTCTTTGTGGAGTTTTTCACCGCCGCGCACGGCGTCATGCGCCTGAAGCCGAACATTGTGGTCGAAGTGGAAGGTCTGGATCAGTTCTACTTGGAAGGCAAACCGCTGCAATTCCCGCATATCGCGCGAGTGGACTATACCAATATTTCGCCCTATCACGACTATGGCTGGGGGAGCCTGGAGGGGGCGGCCAACGCGTTCGCGGGCTATTCCGCGGCCAAGCCGCTTGGGCAAAACTATCCGACGGAATATCCTTTCTTCAGCGACACCATCGCAGTCAACAAGGCAGTCGCGGCCACGTGGGATGGCGCGGTCACCTCCACCGTCAACCTGACATCCAGCGGGTCGGGCGCCATCACCGTGCGGATCTACGGGCGCGATAAATCCAACACCCCGCTGGCAAATCCGCTGCAAACTCTGACGTTTGTATTTCCGCAACCCATCAACATTCCCACGCCGCGCATTTACGCGGGAACGGCGGCCGCCTCATTCATGTCCCGGATGGGGCCGGGCTACAACACCGCGGGCATGACGGACTGGCGGGACGCCACCCGGGCCGTGGAGCCGACGACGGGCGACGCCCGGATCATCGCGGCTTTGAAAGACGTCCCCGCGGGCGCCTTCTGTCCCCACCAAGATTACCACACGCCCACGGCGCGTTTTGCCCACAGCATGCGCAGCGGCAACGGGCGCATCCTCACGGGGTCCGGCAATTGCGCGGGAAAACTCGTGAAAGACGCCGCGTATTTTTACAACAGCAGCAACGGCGCGACCTACTTCCCCGCCGTTCCCTACGGAATCAACGGCGTCATGCTCGCCGATACCGGCGGCGGCAACTCGCCGGGCGATTGGGATACGGGAATGGGAAAGACCCCGGATGGCCCGTACATCAACAAGCCCGACGAAGGGGAAACCGGAACCAGCGGAGACGTCGCCTACTTTACCCAAAACAGCACGCCGGTGAAAGCGTCCCTGTTTGCTCCCAACCGGCAAGTGCCATCGCCGGTAATCTTCGGTTCGCTGTCGACCGGAATAAAGGCAAGCGAGGCGGCATTCGCGGCGAACGATCTCTCCAAAGCCAAACCGTGGCAAACGCTGCTCTTTTGTCCCAACCCGCCCGCCAAGGGCAAACACCCGGGCAAGGCAAGCCCGCCCGATCATCTGCTCCTCGACCTCTTCACCATGCCGGTAGTGGAGCCCTACCCGATCAGCGAGCCCTTTTCCACGGCGGGAAAAATCAACCTCAACTATCAAATCGTCCCCTTCACCTACCTCACCCGCAACACGGGCATGCAAGCGGTGCTAAAATCAGCGAAAATCACCGCGATCCCGACCTCCGACGCCGCCGTCTACAAAAGCGGAGGCGGCAGCTCGGTCTACCGGCTCGCCGTCGATCCCGGCGAGACGCTCAAGGCATTCGACGCCCGGTTTGCCGCCAACAAACCCTTTCTCTCCGCGTCCGAGATCTGCGATATGTTCCTCGTGCCAGACGGGGTGACCTACAGCGGCGCGACCGACATGGCGAATTGGTGGGACAACTACGCGCTCACCGGCGACAACCTTCGCGAAAAGCCCTACAGCGACATCTACCCGCGGCTTACAACAAAATCGAACACCTTCACGGTTCACGTCCGCGCGCAGAGCTTGAAAAAGCGTGTCAACTCCCCGCCGGACCAATGGACGGAAGGAAAAGACGGCGTTACGAGCGAATACCGCGGGTCCTTCACCATCGAACGTTATCTAAATCCCGGGCTCGCGGCCTATGACGAAACGCAACCGTTGAGCGATTACAAATTCCGCGTGGTGGAGACAAGGCAGTTCGCTCCTTGAGAGCCCGCCCATCCGGCATTCGATGCAACGGATTGCATACCTGGCCACTCGACGCCTCCTCCCCCCCATATAGTCTTTCGCAATCCAGCGCATTCACGGGATGCAATTTCCGCGGATGCCCTCGGCAAATAGTTCGCTCCTCCCATGCACACTCTTTCACTCTCCCGGTTCCCGGCGCTCCTGACGGCGGGGCTTGCCGCCCTTCTTCCACTTGGCCCCGCCTTCGGGCAAACCTGGGAGCCGGTCCCGCTCATCACGGCCGAATCCCGCGCCGCCGGCGTGCGGGGAGGCGAGGGCTGCCAGTGGCCGCAAGCAATCGCCGTGGAGCCGCAGCAGGGGAAACGCCTGCTTTTCGGCACCGACGTGGGCGGTATCTACCGCAGCGAAGACGGGGGACTGACCTGGCAGCCCAGCAACACGGGGCTCGACGCCCGGGGCGTCTCCGCGTTCGCCTTTGATCCCGCCAATCCCAGCCGCGCCCTGCTCGTCGCCGCCAACTCCATCGAAGAACCCTTCCACGGTATCTACCTCTCCACCGACGGCGGCATCTCCTGGAAAAACACGCAGCCCTACGGCAACAAGGGCTTCCGGGACTTCCGCGAACAGGTTTGCTTTGACCGCACATCGGCCGATCAGCCAGCCAAGCTCACCCGCGTCGCCTACTGGTCCGCCGCGGCAACCAAGGCGCGCGGCCCGGGATTTTTCAAAACCGAGAATGGCGGCGCCACATGGCGCGAAATCCCGCAAACCGGCGAACTTCTCGGAGAGTGCATTCTCAAAACGCATCCGCTCAAAGGCTGGATCTATGCGGGTGGCAAGAACGGCCTGTATGTAAGCCGCGACCAGGGAATCCATTTCAGCAAAGTCTTCGAAATCGCCGTAACCGGCCTCGATGTCGCCGCCAAGCAGCCGGATTGCGTCTACATTTCCACAGCCACGGACGTTTACGTTTCCAAAGACTCCGGGGAGACGTTTGCGGCCATCTCCTCCTCCCGCTTCCCGCCGACGCAACACGGCGGTGTCGGCCGGCTCCATGTCAGCCCCGCCAACCCCGGCCGGATGGTGATCGAGAACAGCGAAGGCAAATACAATCTTGTCCGGTATGTCACCCACGACGGCGGCAACACATGGGGACGCACGCAGTTCGCCCTAAAGCAGTCTTTCATTCCATACAACAACCGCCAGATGATCCTCGCCTGGCATCCCTCGGACCCCGACATCGCCTACGCCAATGGCGGCGACTTCGTCACCCGCACCACGGATGGCGGCAAGACGTGGGCGTGGAGCAACTCCGGCAACTGCGGGCTGATGGTCGGCTCCAGCTTCCAGTTCAACGCCGCCAATCCCGATCTCGTCTTCGTGCCCTCGCAAGATTATGATGGCTCGATCTCGTCCGACGCGGGGAGAACCTGGAAATACATCGGCGTCTCGGGCCAACACTGGGGAGGGTTTACCTACGGCGGATACGGCTTCTCCATGGATCGCATCGCCGCCGGGAGCCGGCCCGGATGGAGCGGCAAAACCGAACTTCGCATCAATGACGGCGGCAAGATCGTCAAAACCGGCATCGAACTTAACGGCATCCCCATCGGCACCGGCGATCCGCGCGATCCGGACATTGCGTTCCTCTACGACTATCGCACCGCCGACGGGGGAAAGACGTGGACCGCCATGGCGGGCTGTGCCGGCGTCCTCACCTTCGACCCGGCCAACCCCCAGCTTCTTTATGGGGCGAAAGGTCCCTCCGTTTTGTTATCCAAAGACCACGGCGAAACGTGGGTGGAGACGTGCAGGCTTCCCAAATCCTCCGTCCGCGACATCGCCGTCGATCCCGCGCACGGCTATCTATACATCACAAGCAACGACGGCACCCTCTATCTGCGGTCGTCCAACTCTTTGCCGGAAGACATCACCCGCCGCCTGCCCGCCGATCAGTTTGGCAACCGTGGCGGGTACTCCGTCGCCACGGACCCCGTGAATCCGTCCATCGTCTACGTTGTCCGCCCCGGCAACACCTACGCCAAAGACACCGCGGTCGTCCGCTCAACCGACGCCGGCAAAACATGGGTATCGCTCATCCGCAGCCTGCGGCTTGGCAGCGGCCTCGATGGAGCCGACGGCGGCCGCGAAGCCATGTGGGTCCGCGTCCATCCGAAAAGCCGCTACGCCTACACGGCGAGTAATTGTTACGGGCTGTGGCGCATCGCGCCGCCCGCGCAATAACGGCTCTCCCCAAACTCGCCGCTTCCCTTTTTATGAAATACCTCACCCTCGTGGCCGCCTGCGCCATCGCCTTCACAACGGCATCCACCGCCTCCGCCCAGAACGCAACCCCCACCAGCATCATGCCGCTGGGGGACTCGCTTACCCAGGCCGATCCCGGCTACCGCGCCCCGCTTTTCAACAAACTCACGGAAGCCGGTTTCAACGTGAAGTTCGTGGGGCCCAAACCCGCCAATCCCAAAATACCCGGCTCCACCGCCCACGCGGGCTTCGGCGGGTACACGATCGGACCGGGCCCGTCGAAGGCCGACGCCTGGTCCGGAGGAAAGGGCAACCTCTTTGTGAATATCGACGGCTGGCTCAAAATTCAGCCGGATATCGTCCTGCTGTTGATCGGCACGAATGAATATTTCAACATCGGCACGATGCAACCCGGCTACAAACCCGATAGCGAGGGCCCCGCCAGGCTGGGGGCGCTCCTGGATAAAATCCACGCCGTGAGCCCCAAGAGCACCATTCTTGTTTCCTCCATCATGCCGGTCCAGTGGAGCAAAACATTCGCGCGCGGCTTTAACGCCGCCATACCCGGCGTCATCGTATCGCGCCCCTACGCCGCGTTTGTTGACCTCAACGCGTCCACAAAGTTTGCCGTGGGCGACTGGTCCAACGACAAGCTGCACCCCAGCGACCAAGGCTACGGCAAAATGGCCGACGGCTGGTTTGAAGCCCTCAAACCGGTGCTTTCCGCACATCGCTAGCGCCAGCCCTCCCTCCTCACCCCGTTAACGGCATGGGTATGCAACACGATACACTGACCTTCCAACCGCGATTTGAGCTGATCCGGCAACAGTTCAACGCATTTTGGGAAGACGAGCCGCCCAAGCGCCCGCTCGTTTGGGCCGAGGTGCCACGCGACCCGGCGCGGCCCTTCCGCGAAAGCGACTCCCTCCAGGCCCTGCGCTACTTCCGCGCCGCGCGCGGCGAATGGGCGGAGCAACTCGCCTGCGTCGAGAGATGGCTGGAAAGCACGCTCTTTCTGGGCGAAGCGATTCCGTATTTCGCCCCCGACTTCGGCCCCGACCAGTTCGCTGCTTTCCTCGGCGCGCCTCTCCACTTTTCCGAAACAAACCCGGAGACAAACTGGGTCGAGCCCATCCTGGAGAGCCTGGAAGGATTCAACCCCGCCATCAACGGCGGCAGCGTCGTTTGGAACGGTATTCTTGAGTATGCGCGCACCGTGGCCGAACACGCCCGAGGGCGGTATCTGGTGGGCGTCTGCGATTTTCACTCCAACATGGACGCCATAAGCGCCCTTCGGAGCCCGCAAAACCTCTGCATGGATCTCCTGGACTGCCCCGGGGAGGTGGCTCGCGTCTCGGCCGCGTTGAAGGATCTCTATTGCCCTGTTTACGCCGCCCTTTATGGCGCATCGGGCTTCAACAGCCAAACCGGCACGATCGGCTGGGCGCCGTTTTGGGCGCCCGGACGCTTCGCCGTGGTGCAGGCCGACTTTAGCTGCATGATCGGGAGCGGCGATTTCCGCCGTCATGTCCTGCCGGGCATTCAAAGGGAGGCCGCCAGCCTGGACCGGAGCATGTATCATCTGGACGGCCCGGACGCCTTGCGCCATCTTGACGACGTGCTCGGCCTGCCTGAAATCGACATTCTGCAATGGGTGCCGGGCGCCGGGCAGAAGCCGATGTGGCAGTGGACCGGCGTGCTCAAAAGAGGGCTCGCCGCCGGCAAGGCATTGTACATTTACGACATCACCCCGGAGCAGGTAAAGTTCGTCCATCGCGAGCTGCGCTCCCGCCGCTGCCTCTACCACGTGAACGCATCGAGCGCTCAAGAGGTGGAAAGCCTGCTTGCCTGGCTTGAGAAACACTAGGCTGAATCGACATTCAGTGTGGCCGGAGGAAAGAGGCGGCGACAGACCGAAAGTGCATCCGGACCTTGACTTATGTTGATTTAATCATATTTGATAATGTTCATTCATTTTTAGGATGTTCAACACTGGTCATTTTATGAAAAAGAGCTCCTTTTTTGCGTTGTTAGTGGCGGCGGCTTCTCTTCTCCTGGTTGCTGGGTCTTCGATGGCAGCCGACTTGAGTCTGACTTATTCCGGCAACTTCGGTCCGACGTCCAGCCTTGCCGGGGTCGCCTTCGGTGTTGATACAGCCTACACCTTCACCGCTGTTTTCGACCCCTCGATCGATCAGATGGCAAGTCAACCGGGCGTTGGCATGTTTTCCATCAGCCATTTTACAATCGACATCCAGGGGCACGGAACCTATACGGGCGATTCTGCGGCTCCGCTTTGTGTTCTTATCGAGACAGCTCCCGACGCATGCGCGTTCGGCCTTGCAATGGGCGAGTTCGCTTTCCTTGGTCTGTTTGGTCCGGCTGGCCCGAGTTTTTCCGCAGACGCTCCGACTGCTGTGACGCTCTCCGATTATCAGAGCCCTCTGTTTAGTCGCCTCTACATGCCCCTTGCGGACGGCGCGGGCGAGCTTCGAATTGAAGATGTGGGCTCAGAACCAGCGACGGCTCAGATTGACGCCGTGCCGGAGCCATCCGCTTGGATGATGGTTTGCCTGGGCTTCCCCGCGCTGTTGGGTGCAGTGCGTCTCCGCAGAAAAGCGGCCTAGACCCTGTTCCTCGATATTTTTCGCAAGAAGAGAATCCGGAGATGACGCGGATTCCCGGAATGCCAAAAAGGGATCTTCTGCCTTCCAATCTGCGGCCCTCCGCGAAATCTGCGGATAAACCTCTTTGAATGCGTAGAGCGTGCCGGCGCGTTGCCCAAAAAAAGCGCGGGGACTTTGGAAGTCCTCGCGCTTTTGATCAGGGTATGATCTTAGGTTGCCTTGCGCTTAGTAAGCGGCCTGGGCGCCCTTGATGTTCTTTTTGGAAACCCAGGGCATGAGGGAGCGGAGCTTGGCGCCGACCTTCTCGATCTGGTGCTTCTCCCCGGCCTTGAGCAGGGCGTTGTATTTCTTGTAGCCGCCTTCGTATTCCTTGATCCAGTCCTTGGCGAATTTGCCGGTCTGGATGTCTTTGAGCGCGGCTTTCATCCGCTTCTTGACGCTGCCGTCGATGATCTTCGGCCCCACGGTCACGTCGCCCCACTTGGCGGTCTCGGAAATGGAGAAACGCATTCCGGCGATGCCGCTCTCGTTCATCAGGTCGGCGATCAATTTGAGTTCGTGCAGGCACTCGAAGTAGGCCATCTCGGGCGCATACCCGGCTTCCACGAGGGTCTCGAACCCGGCGGTGACCAGCGCGCTGGCGCCGCCGCAGAGGACGCACTGTTCGCCGAAGAGGTCGGTTTCGGTTTCTTCCTTAAAGCTGGTCTCGATGACGCCGGCGCGCGTGGCTCCGATGCCCTTGGCCCAAGCGAGGGCGATTTTCTTGGCCTTCTTGCTCGGGTTCTGGTGGATGCCGATCAAGCAGGGAACGCCTTTGCCTTCGGTGTACTGGCGGCGGACGATGTGGCCGGGGCCTTTCGGCGCCACCATGATGACGTCCACGTCTTTCGGCGGGACGATGGTCTTGAAGTGGATGGCGAAGCCGTGGCTGAAGAGGAGGGTTTTGCCCTTGGTCAGGCTCGGGGCGATGTCCTTGGTGTATGCCGCGGCCATCTTGGTGTCGGGCGTGGCGACGAAAATGACGTCGGCCTTCTTGACGGCCTCGGCGGTGTCATAGACGGCGAAGCCTTTTTCCTTGGCCACCGCGCGGGATTTGCTCCCCGGGTAAAGGCCAATAATGACTTTGACGCCGGAGTCTTTGAGGTTGAGGGCGTGGGCGTGACCCTGGGACCCGAAGCCGATGACGGCGCAGGTTTTGCCTTTGAGGGGTTCGAGGGTGGCGTCTTTGTCTGTGTAGATTTTGGCGGGCATATCTGGTTATGGTTGGAAGAGGGTTGTTTTGACGAAGAACCGGGAAGGTTCCTGGTGCGGCGGGGCCTTTCTATTGCCGCCGGGCAACGGCGACTTTCCCGGTACGGGTCAGGTCGCTAATGCCGAAGGGTTCCATGAGGAAGAGGAATTTGTCGATTTTGCTTTCGTTGCCGGTCAGCTCGATGGCGACGTTGCGGGGTTGCACGTCGATGATCTTGGCGCGGAAAATGTCGCAGATCTGCATCACTTCGGAGCGCGTCTGGGCGTCCACGGTGACGCGCAGGAGGACAAGCTCGCGGTCCACGAACTGGTCGTCACGGAAGTCCTCGATCTCAATCACGTCGATCAGTTTGTTGAGTTGTTTGGTGACTTGCTCCAGCACGGCGTCGTCTCCACGTACGACAATCGTCATGCGTGAACGACTGGGATCGCGGGTCGGCCCGACATTGAGTGTGTCGATGTTGAACCCCCGGCCGCTGAACATCCCGGCGATGCGCGTGAGCACGCCGAATTTGTTTTCAACCAATACCGATAGAGTGTGACGCATGGAGAACCCTTACTTTCTCTAGGAAGGCGCGCTTCGTCAAACCGAAAATGGCCGCCGGGCCGGACCCGGCGGGGCGCACTTTGGATTTTGCGCTCGGCCCGGCTTTTCGGGTAAGATCCCCGGTCTATGAGCAACCGAGTTCTCGAAGGCAAAACCGGAGTCGTCTTTGGCGTCGCCAACAAACGCAGCATCGCCTGGGCCATCGCCCGGGCCTGGGCGCAGGCGGGCGCGCGGCTGATCTTCAATTACCAGGGGGAACGGACCAAGGAGAACGTGGAGGAGCTGGCGGCGGAGTTCGGCGCGGATGTGCCGGTTTACCCGTGCGATGTGACGAAGGACGAAGAGATCACGGCGTTCTTCCAAAAAGTCCGCCGGCATACGGACGTGCTCGATTTGATGCTCCACTCCGTGGCGTTCGCCCCGCGCGAGGCGCTGGAGGGGGCCTTCCTTGCCACGACCCGCGAGGCGTATTTGCTGGCGCACAACATTTCGGCCTATTCGCTGCTGGGCCTGGCGCGCGAGGCCGCGCCGCTGATGACGAACGGGGGCTCCATCATCGGGATGAGCTACTACGGCGCGGAGAAAGTGGTGCCGCATTACAACGTGATGGGCGTGGCCAAGGCGAGCCTGGAGGCGACGACGCGTTACCTGGCCTACGACCTCGGTCCGCGCGCGATCCGCGTGAACTGCATCAGCGCGGGCCCCGTGCAAACGCTGGCCGCGCGCGGCATCGGCGGCTTCAACCAGATCAACAAGGTGTATCAAAAGCGCGCGCCGCTGGGCCGCAGTTGCACGCTGGAGGAGCTGGGCGCGACCGGCGTTTTCCTGGCGAGCCCGGGCGCGGCGTCGATCACGGGCCAGGTCCTCTACGTGGACGGCGGCTACCAGATCATGGGGATGTAGCGCCCGCGTGTAGGAAAAAAAGACCGGGAGGGGGGCGGCGGACGTTTTGAGGGGGGAGATGATCACCCTCGTGTTCGCGCTGCCTCAGGAAAGCCGTGGCGTCGTGGCGGCCTTGCGCTCGCCGTCGCGCTCCGGCTCCCCGGCCTTGCCGGTGGTGAGGGGGCGCCTGGGGGACCGCGAGATTCTCGTGTTGCACACCGGCGTGGGGGCGGAGGCGGTCCGCCGGACGCTCGCCCACTATTGGAAGATGCGGGAGACCTACGGCGGCCGGTGGGAGACGCTCATCGCGGCGGGATACGCGGGCGGGCTGGACCCGGCGCTGCCTGCCGGAGCCCTGGTGCTCGCGGGCGATGCGCCGCTCGAACGGGCCCGGGAAATCTTGGGAACGCGGGCGCACGTGGGGGGACTGGCGACCGCCTCGGAGCCGGTGGAAACGCCCGAGGCGAAAGCGGCGTTCTTCCGCGCCACGGACGCGCTGGCGGTGGATATGGAGACGGAAGCCGTCGCCGCGTTTTGCCGGGCGAACGGCATCCCGTGGCTGACGCTGCGGGCGATTTCCGATCCCGCGGGCGTCGCGCTTCCCGTGCCTCATGACGTCTGGTTTGACGCGGTAAAGCAGCGGCCCCGGTCCGGCGCGTTGCTGCGGTTTCTCGCAACGCGCCCCGCGCGCTGGCTCCCGTTCGCCCGATTCGTGGCCCATGTGTTTCGAGCCCGGCGCGCCCTCACCGCCGCCTTGCTCGATCTGGCGGCAAGGCTTTAGTACGAACAGGAAGAGAAGAGAGTCCGCAGATTTCGCAGAATAACGCAGATTGAAAGGCAGCAGAGCCTTTTTGTAATCTGCGAAAATCTGCGAAATCTGCGGATAAAACTCTTTGAATGCGCGTTACAGCCTGCTAACCCACGTTCGCGGGCTCCGTCTGCGTCGGCGCGGAGTGCGTGTAGAGCTGCGCGTTCTCGTCGAGATCCTTGATGACCGTGCAGAGATACACCGGCTCCGGGTACAGGTTGTCGTATTTGGAGATGCGCGATTTGTTGAGCACGCGGAAGCCGTAGCGCTCGAACATTTTGAACCCCCGGCGGCTCTCGAACGTGACCATCTGGCCGTAGACCTGCTTTTCCCCGGCCTCGTGGAGGTAGGCGAGGTAGGCGTCCATGATGGCGCGGGTGGTGGGAATGTTGCGGGCGTCCGCGAGCAGGTTGATGTGGAAGTGGGCGCACCGGCGCGGGGAGGCGGGGACTTCGCGCCACGCGGTGGAGAGGATCCACTTCACGAACGCCTTGCTGGCGGCGTTGTAGCGCGGGAACCGGAAGAGGCCGCGCAGGAAGAGGCTCGCGTTCTGGTAGACGTTGTAAATCTGCTGGCGCAGGGGAAAGCGGGAGCCGAGCAGGTAGCCCCGGATCTCGCCGTCCACGAGCAGCACAAACGAGGATTGCGGCTCCCAGTCGGTATAATACGCCGTCAGATAATCGGCAAAGAGTTCCCGGTCCTCGAACACCGGGTCGATGGGGTTGCCGAGGAAGCCGGTTTCGCAACACAGCGCCCGCACGCGGGCCCGGTCGCCCGGCTGGAATTTGCGGATCTGAAACTGGCGGCGCGTCATGGCTCTTGTTTGTAGGCCCGGATGCCTTCGCGGTAAATCTCAAAGAGCCGCCCGAAGACGCGGTTCCAGGAATACCTGATGCGCACGGCCTCGCTGGCGGCCAGCCCCGCGCTCCGCAGATCGCCGGCGCAGACTTCCGCGATGGCGTCGGCCAGGGAGACGGCGGTGTTCTCGCGGGCCCAGTGGGCCTGGTCGCTGAAGATGATCCGGTCCATGTAGCTGCCCCGGATGCCGACGACGGGCGTGCCGCACGCCTGGCTCTCCAGGGTGACGAGGCCGAAGGTCTCCTGCACGCCGGGGTGCACGAAGCAGTCGGCGCAGCGGTAGATGCGCGCCAGCGTTTCCCGCTCCAGGCAGGAGGCGCGCCACGTCACCTGCCCCGTGGCCGATTGCAGGGAGAGGACGGAGCGGCGCTGCAAGCCGTCGCCGATGACGAGGAGGTGGTAGCGGCCGGGGTCGGTGTGGTGGAGCCGGTCGAAGGCGTCGAAGAGCGTCCGCGTGTTTTTTTCCCGCGCCAGCCGCCCGACGTAGAGCAGGAGCGTCCGGTCGTGCGGGACGCCCAGGTAGTCGCGCGTCCGCTCCCGTTCGCGGCCGTCGGCGGGGTCGGGCTGGAAGACCTCGATGTCCACGCCCAAGTCGAGGTGCTCGGTGTTGACCACGCCCCAGTCGCCGAGGAGCCGCTCCAGCGCGGGCGAGGGGACGAGCGTCCGGTAAAAGCGGTTGTACAGCGCGCGGACGTAGCAGCGCGAGGCGTCCATGACGAGTTCCGTCACGGTCTGGCCGAAGAACCGGGCGGCGGTGCGCAGGTAGGCTTCGGGGAAGTGGGAATGGTAGAAGCCGATGACGGGGATGCCGAGCCCCCGGCCGCTGGCGATGGCTTTCCAGGCGACCTGGTAGGGATCGCCCGATTCGATCACGTCGGGCCGTTCCCGCTCCAGGATGCGCTCGATGGCACCCAGCCGCAGGATGGCCCGGTAGCGCGAGGTGCGCGAAAGGAGCGGCGAGCGGATGGTATGAACAATGGCGCGGCCGTCTTCCGTGCGCGAATCCCGTTCGCCGGGGATGATGAGGAGGTGGGTATCGTCATCCGTGTGGCCGTGCAGGTAGCGGACCTTCTCCTGTACATAGCGTTTCACCCCGCCGCTGACGGGCGAGTAAAACTGGGTCAGGTCACAAATTTTCAAAGCGAGAAGCGGCTTACGGAGAAGGAAGAGTCCGCAGATTCCTCTTCTTCCTACTCGAACTGCGCCAGGTAGCGTTCGGCATCGAGGGCGGCGGCGCAGCCCTGCCCCGCCGAGGTGATGGCCTGCCGGTAGACGGGATCGGCCACGTCGCCCGCCGCGAAAACGCCCGGGATGTTGGTGGCCGTGCCCTTGGATTGGAGCAGGTATCCTTTTTCGTCCATGTCCAGCTTGCCGCGGAAGGGGGCGGTGTTCGGAATGTGGCCGATGGCGGAAAAGACGCACTTCAACTCCAGTTCGCTCTCGGCGTTCGTCTTGAGATTGCGCAGCCGGACGGCGCGCACTTCGCCCGCGTCGTCGGTGAGGTATTCGGTAATCACGCTGTCCCAGACGGGGGTGATTTTCGGGTTGGCAAGCGTCCGCTCGGCCATGATCCGGGATGCCCGCAGGGTGTCGCGCCGGTGGATCAGGTAAACGCGGGAGGCAAAGCGCGTCAGGAAGCTCGCTTCCTCGCACGCGGAGTCGCCGCCGCCGACCACGCAGACCGGCACGTTGCGGTAAAACGCCCCGTCGCAGGTGGCGCAGGCGGTGAGGCCGTGGCCGACAAGCTCGCGTTCGCCCGGCAGCCCCAGGTAGCGGGCGCTCGCCCCGCTGGCGACGATGAGCGCGCGCGTTTCCATCCAGTTCCCATCCATCTTGAGACGCACGAAACCGTCGCCCCGCTCCAGGTCCTCCACAAAGCCGTAGGCAAAGCGGGCCCCGAAGCGCTTGGCCTGCTCCTTCATCGCCATGATGAGAGCCGGGCCGTCGATCCCCTCCACGAACCCGGGAAAATTCTCCACCAGCGTGGTGGTGGTGAGCTGCCCGCCCGGCTCTTTGCCTTCCAGCACGAGGGGGGCGAGGTTGGCGCGCGCGGCGTAGATGGCCGCGGTGAGCCCGGCGCAACCGGAACCGATGATGACGACTTTTTCCATAAGAGAGAAGATTGCCGGGGAGTAAACCATCCGCGCCGCCCCTTTGCCAGCAAGGAAAAGCGGTGGATGGAGAACTTTTTTCCCTCCGGGTTTGATCTTTTGCGCCGGGGTTATATGCTCGGCCCCATTCGACTTATGTTGCGGAAAATCTCTTTTCTGGCCGCCGGGTGCCTCGCGGCCTCTCTCCTAACGCCTCTCTTCTCCCACGCGGCCCCCGTGCCGACCATCACCGTCTCCAAGGGCAGCTCCATTGAGCTGGCCATGGGGTCCATCGGCGGTCCGGACGGCGCGGCCATCACCAAGATCGTCCAGAACGACCTGGCCATCTCCGGCTTCTTCACCTTCGCCAACGCGAACAGCGCCTCCATGATCGTCAGCGGCAACTCTTCCGGCAGCTCGCTGCAAGGGAAAGTGAGCGACCACTCCGGCGACAACAAACTGCTGCACAGCTACGACGGAGACGCGCGCGCCAAAGCCCACGCCTTCGCCAACGACATCATCGAGACGCTCACCGGCTTCAAGGGATTGGGCGGGAGCAAGATCGCCTTTGTCGCCAGCCGAGGCGGCAGCAAGGAACTCTACACGGCCGACTACGACGGCTCCAACGCCCGGCAGATCACCCAGGATAGCAACATCAGCGTCGCCCCCTCCTTGAGCGCGGACGGCCGGCGCGTCGCCTACACCAGCTACCTGAAGGGGTATGCCGACATTTACACGATCGACCTCGCCAGCGGCTCGCGCAGCCGCATCGTCAAATTCCCCGGCACCAACAGCGGCGCGGCCTGGTCGCCCGACGGCAGCCGCATCGCCTGCACCGCCAGCCGCGACGGCAACCCGGAACTCTACGTCGTGGACGCGGGCGGCGGGAGCGCGCGGCGGCTCACCCGCACGGCGGGCGTCGAGTCCTCGCCCACCTGGTCGCCCGACGGCGGCGAGATCATCTATTCCTCCGACGACGGCGGATCGCCCCAGCTCTACCGCATCCCGGCCAGCGGCGGCTCCGGCCGCCGGATTTCCACCGGGCACAGCTATTGCACCAAGCCGAACTGGTCGCCCGACGGCAAGAAAGTCGCCTTCAATATCCGCGAAGGCGGCTCCTTCCAGATCGCCGTGCTCGATCTCGACGGCGGCGGCGTCCGCGTGGTGGCAAGCGGCGAGGACCCGGTTTGGGGACCCGACTCGCGCCATATCCTCTTCAGCCAGAGCGGCACCTTGATGCTCCTGGATGCGCAGACCTCCCGCAAATCCAGCATCCTGGGCGGCATCGGCTCCATCTCCGAGCCCACGTGGACGCGGTAGGCTTTTCGTTTTCCCCAAAACCCGCTAGCAAACCAACGCAAATCTCCCATGAAGACATCACTCCAACTCCTCACCCGCGCCGCGCTTTGCGGCGTTCTCGTCCTCTCCCTGGACGCGTGCTCGCTTTTCCACAAGAAGAAACAATACACCGGCGTTTCCGACAACGACATGGTCGGCGGCACCCCGCTGCCCGAGCGCCAGGAAGGCGTCAACTTCATGGGGGCCAACGTGGACCGCAGCCGGTTCTCGCCCGTGCACTTCGGGTTTGACAGCACCACGATTGAGCCGGGCGACACCGCCAAGCTCAACGAAGTGGCCAGCTTCATGAAGCACTCCGACAAGCAGCTCATCATCGCCGGGTTCACCGACGAGCGGGGCACGGCGGAATACAACCGGGGCCTTGGCGAACGCCGGGCGCAGGCTGTCCGCGCCTACCTGCTGGAAAAAGGCGCGAACAGCGCCAACATCCAGACGACCAGCTTTGGCGCCGAGATGCCCGCCTCCGAAGGCCACGACGAAGCCGCCTGGGCCAAGAACCGCCGCGCCGAATTTGGCGTGACGAAGTAGCAAGCAAGCGTTCCGCTTGACCTTCTTTCCGCCCGCGCTCCAGCAAATGGTGCGCGGGCGTTTTTTATTACAGAACGCGCCGTGCCCGCCTCCAGCAGGCTGTAACGTGCATCCTTTCGGAACAGAGGAAAAGACAGGGATAAATGAGGAATCCAGGAAACCAGGAAGAAGAGAAGATGCCGGGGAATCAGAACTCTGTTTCCTGGCTTCCTGGTTTCCTAATTCCTTTTAGTGAATGCGTGAACAGACCCTAGTGGGCTGTCACGGGAGAAAAAGACGGTAGGAGCGAAGAATTGACTGGTACCGATAATTTGACTGTATAAATGAGAGAGATGCCCAAGAAGCATCACATCAAATTGGAGCCGGACGAACGCGG